>JAAYEM010000018.1 GCA_012728725.1 Tissierellia bacterium
AACCAGATGTGGTAGCCCCAGGTGTAAATATCAATTCCTTATCTAATATTAATTTAGATGGCTACAGGCCTTTAAGTGGAACATCTATGGCTACCCCACTGGTTTCTGGAGCTGTGGCCCTTCTGTTGAATAAGCATGGCTCCCTTTCATCTAGAGATGTCAAGAAAAAACTGATGGATTCTTGTATAGATTTAAAAGAAGAGAAGGAAAATCAAGGAGCTGGCTTAGTCAATCTACAGAATTTATTCTTTGATGAGTATGAAAGGGAAGGTTTATATAAAGAAAATGGAAAAATAAAATCTTGCTCAAGTAAGGATGGCTTAATTGAAAACTTGTTAGTTTTGCTATTTATTTTATTCCTATTAGATAAGGACTATTAAGGGATATAAAAAAGAGGAAGGAATCCTTCCTCTTATTTTACATAGGATAGGGGATTTACATTCCGTCCATTTTTTATAATTTCAAAATGGAGGTGGGGTCCTGTGGATCTTCCTGTATTGCCTACCTTTGCTATTACCTGACCCTTATATACTTTATCTCCTTTTTTGACAAGTATTTTACTACAATGGGCATATCTGGTTTTATATCCATTACCATGGTCAATTTCAACAAGGTTTCCATAGGCACCCCTTCTTCCCACATAGGTCACCTTTCCACCGTCTGCTGCCTTTATATCAGTACCAACACTTGCTGCTATATCTAGGCCTTTATGCATTCTTCCATTTCTCATCCCGTATCTTGAGGATATAACACCCCTTGTAGGCATTAGGAATGCTCCTGTTGCTGTAGTCTTGGGAAGTTCTTTGGTACCCTTTACAACCAGTTCATGGACAGGCTCTTTTATTACCTTTTCCTCTAATATTTCCTTCTCTACAACTACACCATTGTGTTTTACTATTTTGGCTAGATACTCATTTTCCCCTTCGGAACCTTTTACTTTTACCTTTTGCTCCGTCTTATACATCTTATCGCTATATTCAACATTTACTTCATATCTAGTCTTTTCTGTATATCTTACCTCTTCAACAGTTTCAACGGTTATTAGAGGTTTAGATACTACAAGCTTTATTTCGTCCCCTATTTGTAGTTTTTCAGGCTCCTTATCTGGATTAGCAGCTATCAAATCATCTACAGACATATCATACATCTTTGATATGGTCCATAAGCTCTCTCCTACTTCTACTATATGGACCTTTATTTCTTCTCCCCCAGTTTGGATATACTGCAACAATTCATCTTTATTGTTTAATTTATTTAAAGGTATATCCCTTTTTTCTATCTTAACATCTTCAACGATTTTTACCTCTTTAATATCATCATTTTCTGCAGCCATATCTAAATAAGGTTCCATAATTTTGGCTATTATTTCTTCTCCATCCTCTTTTGTCCTAACATAACCTATCTCATTTCCATCCACAATTAATGCATAACCAGTAACTAAAAAGGTCATTTTAGATTTAATATTAGCTTTTAGTTGGTCCGCTGAAACTATTAAGTCATCCTTAGCATGGGTATCTTCAAAACTTATGTCGGAACACAAAACTACGTCAATATTATATGTACTGGTCAACTCCTCTTTTATGGTCTCTAATACTCTTTCTGCTTCTTCCTTATCCCTAACTATTCCTACCTCTTTATCTCCATAGTAGACTACATGGGCTCTGGTTCTTATTTCATTGATTTTATATGTTGCAAATAGTAGCCCTAATATAACCGCTATCATAAGCCCTAGGAGAATCTTTTTAGAGTTGAATTTGTGAATGGTTCCTTTATTAAAACTGCCTAACTTTTTTAGTACCTTGCTATCTTTCAGGGGCAAAACAAGCTTTTTCAAGCTTATATGATTTGAATCGTCCATGGTATAGTACCTCCCCATTTTAGATTAGCACAAGATATGCTATTCAATTTTCATTTTGTAACCATTTTGTAAATTTTTTAAATTTATATGACCCTATTATAACATAGGGATAAAAATTTTCAACTCTCCCTACCGGTATAATTATATTCTATTCAATAGCCTTATAAATATACCTTTCCTTGCTTTTTGTTAATTCCAAGGACTTTCCCAATTAAATTATTTAATAACATTTAAAATATACAAAATTGTTAAGAATTCTTAACAATTTTAATGGGAATGCCATTTGTTTTAATATGATTTTAAGTATTTATGTTATTGTTTCTGGAAATACTTATATTGTGCCCTATTTTAGTCATATTAATAAAATAAGTATAAATCATTACTTAGGAGGTACATATGTTAGATTCCATAAACAAGGATTATATCAATTCAAAATCCCCCTTCGCAGTCTTAAATTTTTCTAATCTACTATTAGAATATCTGTCTACAAGTTTATCCCTTAATCAGGAACTAGTTATATTATGCATAGGTACGGACAGGTCTACCGGTGATTCCCTTGGGCCTTTGGTTGGTTATAAATTATCACCTTATATACCCTTTTATAAGCAGGTCCGTCTATTAGGCACTTTAGATGAACCAGTACATGCCAAAAATTTGACAGATGCAATCCAAAAAATAGATACCCTATATCCTGATTCCTTGATATTAGCGATAGATGCTTCTTTGGGCAGCATGGATAAAATTGGATACATTAATATAAAAAAGGGTCCTTTAAAACCTGGACTAGGCGTAAACAAAATACTTCCTGCTGTTGGCCATATTAGCATCACTGGAATTGTCAATGCTGGGGGTATGATGGAGTATATGGTGCTACAAAACACACGCCTCAGTTTAGTGATGAACATGGCCACTGTCATTTCAAAAAGTATTAATAGGGCCCTTTTTAATATTTACAATAATCGATTTATTAAGGATAGCAAGTATATTTAATATAATTTGGTGCCTTTATATTCTTTATTGGTATGGATTATCCTACCCTTATCCCTTTTTAAGATTAAAGCATCCTGGTACATATATATTATATTGTTTTGGTTATCCCCCAATTCCATATCTATCACTATATAATCTCCATTTACAATATTACTTTTATCCATAAAAAAACCCTCCTAGTTTTAAATATTATATTTCCTAGGCGGGTATTTATTCAAAATATTATTTTAAATATTTTCTAAGGAACTACCTGTAAATATGGCCAGAGTTTTATTATATAGGCCAAAAGAGGTCTCTTTTTCTATTGTTATAATTTCTCCATCTACATTTAAATAGGTAGGGTTTTCAACGATAATCTTCACCTCTTTGGCTTTAAGGATTTCTACATACTTTTTGAATATAATATGTTTTCCTATTAAAATAGATGGAAATAGTACAAGCAGTTTAAGCTTGGATATTTTATTTACTAAGCACACATGCAAATATCCGTCATCAGGTATGGCTGTGGGTAAGATCTTCAATCCACCACCATAATACCTTCCATTGCCTACTGCAATTAAAAGGATATCCTTATCTACAATTCTTTTATCAATCTCTAGTTTTGCTCTTATGCTCTTATATTTTAACAGGGTAACAAATATTGCCAAAAAATATGATATCCCTGATCTTATCCTTTTCTTTAATACTTCGGTATTCTTAGCAACCTCTGCGTCAAAACCAACACTTCCAATATTCAAAAAAATATTATTATTTGTAGTCCCCACATCTATCTGTTTTATATTCCCCTTTATTATTACATTAATAGCCTCCTTAAGATTAAAAGGGATACCTAAAGTCCTGGCCAAATCATTGCCTGTCCCACTAGGGATTATCCCTAATGTGCCTACTCCTGCTTCCAATATGCCTAAGGCCACTTCATTTACTGTACCATCTCCACCTACTGCTACTATTTTTTTATAACCATTTTTTATCTTTTCCCTAGTTATATCAATTGCATCCTTAGGCTTTGTGGTTAGGACTATCTCATATTCCATTCCTGCATCTTCCATGATTTTTTCAATGGGTCCTTGAAGATTTTTTGCCCTTCCTCCACCTGCAATTGGATTAATGATAAAAAGTATCCTTTCCATAACTCCTCCTATTTATATTGAACTTGTATAAAGTTCCCCTTTAATAGCTCTATCTATTGCCTGCATTTCTTCTACCGATAATGGGTATACGGATTTTCCATTCTTTATGGGTTTTGCATAACAAGTAGATTGTTGACGGCCATAAATGCTAGTTAATACAAATCCATTCATAAAATTATCTAATAAGGCAATGGAAAAGCTCAGTTCACAACCCATATCCCCAAAGGCATCATATCTTATAAAACCTACTTTTTGGATTGCAAAAGTTAAATTTGTCTCTAATTTTTTTAATTCCTCATTTATAGTTGCAATTTCATTCTCCAACTGTTCTAACTTATGTCCATTTTCTATTAATAATCTTTCAATATTTACTCCATCAATCCCTCGTACTAGTTTATTATACTTTTCTGTTATCTTGGAAATTCTTATTTGGGCTATTAAATATAGGGCTAATAAAATAAAAAAAGCTACCAATATACCTATTATTATTTCTATATTATATATTTCGATAAATTCTTTAACTGCTTCCATCCACAATGCCCCTTTCCTATACTTGTTCAGATATTTCCTTGATAGCCTTTATTCCAGATTCAATCTCCTCATGGGTATTAAAAGGACCGAAACTAAATCTTACTACCCCTTGCTGGAAAGTTCCAATTGTTTTATGGGCCATAGGCGCACAGTGAAGGCCAGGCCTAACCTGAATATCATAATTCTGATCTAATATATAACTAATCTCAGAAGAATCCTCTTGGCCAATATTAATAGAGACTACAGCTCCCTGCTCCTTTACATTTAAAGGGCCATAAACCTTTACCTTATCAATCTTCAATGCTTCTTCTATAAAATGTTGGGTTAATTCCTCTTCATGTTTTCTTATTTTATCTATGCCTACTTCCAGTATATATTTCACTCCAGCACCTAAACCAACAATTCCTGGACCATTAGGGGTGCCGCTTTCATACCTGTCTGGCATAATATCAGGCTGCTCCAATAGGTGGGATATGCTGCCAGTCCCCCCTTGAAAAATCTCCTTAATATCTAAACCTTCCCTAATATATAAGCCTCCAGTTCCCTGAGGCCCAAGAAGTCCCTTATGGCCTGGAAAGGCTAGTATATCAATATTCATCCTTTCCACATCAATATGGTATACCCCTGCTGATTGGGCTGCATCTACCATATACAGTATCCCATTTTCCCTAGCTATTTGGCCAATCTCATCAATAGGCATAATGGTACCTGTCAAATTGGAAACATGGGTGGTGACTATCAATTTAGTATTCTTTTTAATACTATTTTTAATGTGGGTAGGATCTATTCTTCCTGCCAAATCCCCTTTAACAATGGTAAGTTCTACCCCTTCCTTTTCCAAAGCTTTTAGGGGTCTTAATACGGAATTATGTTCCATGGAAGTGGTTATAACATGGTCCCCTCTTTCTAATATACCTTTTATCCCTATATTTAAACCTTCAGTACAATTAAAAGTAAATATCAAATTCATGGGATTTTTTATATTAAATAACCTTGCTATTAATTCCCTAGTTTCATATATCTCCCTACTAAGCCTTAAAGCTAATTTATGGCCAGATCTACCAGGATTAGCTCCATATTCCTTCATAGCCTTCATAATGGAGTCATAAACTATATCTGGTTTTGGGAAGGATGTTGCTGCATTATCAAAATATATCAATACTTTCACCTCCGCACTTATAATCTAATTATAACATAAGGAGACAATTCTTAAAATCTATAATAGACAAGTTGTTTTATTATGTTTATATTTTATTCAAAAAATTAAGAAGGAAAGGATATCACCTTTCCTTCCAGCCAACAATATTTTATTCCAATCTGCCGTATACTGTCTTTAATATCTCATCCTTTAATTTATTCCCTTCATTTAGTAGATTATCCATTTTTTCTTCCATCTTAGCCTTATAGTCTGGGTCCTTTATGCCAAGTAAATTTATCTTCACATTCATAAGGGCCCCTTCTAAAGCAGCAGCTGCCAATAAGGCTCCCACTCCCACATCGGTGATTGCATTAACATTGCCGTAGTCTGCAAATACCCTTTGTAGTTTTAATACCTTAAGACATTCTTCAGCACATCTTAGGGGTACTTCTAAGGCTACTTTGTATCCTTCCTGGATAGCTTCTGACCTTTTGGCTTTTTCTTCTTCAGTCTCCTTGGGCATTTTTAAAGCTTCCATTACCTTATCAAAAGCCTTGGTATCTTCATCCACAATACCATTTAGTTTCTCAATGCTAATTTTTAGTTCCTCAAAATCCTCATTCATTTTCTTCTTTATTTCCTCATCTAGTCCTTCATATACTTTTCTGCCGATTGTCAAGTATCCAACCATAGCTGTTAATGCAGATCCTAAACTTCCCACTAAAGCTGATACACTTCCCCCTCCAGGAACTGGTTCCTTTGAAGCAACTTCAGCAATATAATCCTTCAGGCTCCAATTTATAAACATCAAATCACCACCTTAGTATTAGTAAAAATTCCCGTTATAACCAATTATATTATAGATAAAAGGCTTAATCAATAATTTGTGAAAATTTTGTCTAATTAATTGCTTTTTTCATAATCTGCTAATACAGCAATTACTTTAGGGGAAAGGATTAATAAACCTATTATATTAGGTATTACCATCAATCCATTAAATAGGTCTGCAATTTTCCAGACCATATCCACTGCAAGGGTTGATCCAATAACTATAAATACTAATACCAGTATCCTATATATATTAATTCCTTTTCTTCCGAATAAGAATCTAATATTGGATTCACCAAAATAATACCAACCAATTATGGTAGAAAAGGCAAAGAAAAATAAACTGATAGCAATAAATCCTGTACCAAAATTACCAAGACCTAAATTAAAGGCCTTTTGGGTCATTTCAATACCAGTTAATCCTAAAGTGTGGGAACCAGTTACAATATTTATCAAAGCCGTTATACTGCATATTACTAATGTGTCAAATATTACACCAAATATTGCTACTAATCCCTGTTCAGCAGGATGTTCCACCTTAGCTACAGCATGGGCATGAGGGGTAGAACCCATACCGGCTTCATTGGAAAAGAGACCTCTAGCAATACCAAACCTAACTGCCTCTTTAACCGTAGCTCCTATAACACCACCTGCTGCAGCCCTTATTGAAAATGCCGATGAAAGTATGGTTCTAAATGCTGGTATTAGTTGGGTATAGTTTGCTACCAATATTACTAAACTTCCTGCAATGTATAAAATAGCCATAAAGGGTACTACAAGTTCAGTAAATGATGCAATCCTTCCCATACCTCCAATAAATATAAGGGCAGCAAATATGGCTGTTAGTACTCCACCTATCCAGTTGGGTATGTTAAAGGCTGAATTTAATGCTACTGCTATAGAATTGGACTGAACCATATTGCCAACAAAACCTAAAGCTATTATAATGGCAATTGCGAAAAAAACAGATAAAAATTTGCTTTTCAATCCATCCCTTAAATAATAGGCTGGACCTCCTGTAATTTCACCATCAATTCTATCTACATATTTTTGTGCTAATACCGCTTCTCCAAATATGGTGCCCATTCCAAAAAATGCACTAACCCACATCCAAAATACTGCTCCTGGACCACCAGATGCTATGGCAGTAGCTACCCCTGCCAAATTCCCTGTTCCCACTTGAGCAGCTACAGATGTGGCCAAGGCCTGGAAAGAAGACATCCCATCTTGGTCTGCTTTTCCGCTTTTTCTAAAAACATTTCCAAATACATGCCTGTTTATATCTGCAAATCGACGAATTTGAATAAATTTTAACCTAATAGTATAATAGATTCCTGTGCCCATCAAAAGATAAATTAATAGGTAGTCCCAGAGTATAGAATTTATACTGTCTATAATTTTTTCCATATCTTTAGCCTCCTATTTTCAATATCTATAGAGATTAACAAATTTTCTATATATACTTAACAAATAACTAGTTCTAACATTTATATCTTTTTATGATTTTTATGGTTATATTTTATTATGCACAGTCTTTTCCTTTTAATTTGTATTAAAAAATGCCATTTTTTGCCATAAAAAAACCAACCTATAAAAGGTTGGTTAGAAGCACATAATCCCTTCTAAAACTATTCTAGCTTGTCCACCTACTTTAATCTTATATATTCCATTTTCATCTTCTATAGAACAGTATATTTCACTAGGCCTTCCTAAATATTCTCCCTGGATGGATACTATTTCATTTTTTCTTATATAATTTCCCTTTTTTAAAAAGTAGATCAGGGCACCATTGGCTGTACCTGTGGCCGCTTCTTCATTTATCCCTAATAAGGGTGCAAAGTTTCTAGTATAAACCCTATCTGCATCTATTTTAGGCAAATAAAATACATGGACCCCCACTGCATTCAGACTTTTTGATACTTCCTTTAATCTATTAAAATCCACTTCTAAATTATCTAGAACACCCTTGTCCCTTATGGGAAGGATTATATCGGGAAGCCCAGTAGAAATAATCTTTGGATTTACAAATTTTTCTCCTATTCCTATATCTTCCTCCCTAACATTAAAGCAACTTAAGAGTAGTTCCATATCATCAACATATCCTAAATCCTCGGGAATAGCTTGCTCCATCATTACCTTTTCTATTTTTTCATCCCTAAAGTAGATCTCTACTCCTAGTCTTCCTGCTTTGGTTTCTTGATAAATCCTTTTAATTCCTTCACTAATAGGTCTTATATATCCTTTAAAGGCTAAAGTATAAAAGGATCCAATGGTAGCATGGCCACATAGATCCACTTCGCTAACTGGTGTGAAAAATCTAACCTTAAAATTATTATCATCTATAGGGATTATAAAAGCTGTCTCTGAAAGGTTCATTTCCCTGGCTACATTCTGCATATCTGTGTCAGATAAAACTCTGGCATCTGGTACAACTCCGGCAGGATTTCCTCCAAAGGGTCTGTTTGAAAATGCATCCACTTGATAAATGGTTATTTCCATATATTTATTCTCCTTTACTAAAATGTTTCACGTGAAACATTAATATTATTTCACTATGGATTCTATAATCCTGTCTAAATCTTCATTGCTGTAAAAATCGATTTCTATTTTCCCCCCATTCTTTTTTAGGGTTAGTTTCACTTTAGTACCCAAAACTCTCATTAAACTTTCTTCAATCTCCTGAATAAAAGGATCCCTTTCCAGGGCCTTCTTTTTGGATTTTGCCTTCTCCTTATTTTTAGCCATATCTTCAATTTGCCTTACATTAATTTTTTCCTCAACTATTAATTTGGCAGCCTTTAACCTCTCCTCTTTATTTTTTATTCCCAACAGAGCCCTTCCATGACCACTGGTAATTTGACCTTTAGATATATAATCAATAATTTCTTTGTCTAAATTTAGCAATCTAATAGTATTGGATATATAGGATCTACTCTTACCTATGGTTTGGGCTACCTCTTCCTGAGTCATATTATATTCTTCTATAAGGCTTCTATAGGCATGGGCTTCCTCTATTGGATTTAAATTTTCCCTTTGGAGATTTTCTATTAATGCTAATTTGAGAGCTTTTTTATCATCAGCTTCCATAATAATACAGGGAATCTCCTTAAGTTTTGCCGCTTTAGCTGCCCTCCATCTTCTTTCTCCAGCTATTATCTCATATTTGTTTCCTTTTTTCCTAACTAGTATAGGCTGTATAACCCCATGTTCCTTTATGGAATCCTTCAACTGCTCTAAAGATTCCTTTTCAAATTCCTTTCTAGGTTGTTCTTCATTTGGTTCTATCAATTCCAATTCTATATTTGAAATGGATTCCTTATCTACTTCCGCGTTTAAAAGACTAGAAATTGGATCTTCCGGTATCAAGGCTGCAAGCCCCTTGCCCAAACCCCTTTTCTTACCAGCCATCTAAATTCCCTCCTCCAACAAATACAAAAATTCTACCGCTAGTTCTGCATAGGCCTCAGCGCCTCTAGATTTAGAATCATAATCTATAACAGACAAGCCATGACTAGGAGCTTCGGCTAATCTTACATTTCTTGGTATAATACTTGTATAGACCTTCCCTTTAAAGTATTTTTTCACCTCTTCTACTACCTGAATGGATAAATTTGTTCTACCATCAAACATACTTAGGACTACACCTTCTATTTCCAGTTCAGGATTAAGGCTTTTTTTGACAAGGAGTACAGTATCCATTAATTGGCTGACACCTTCTAATGCATAGTACTCACATTGAATAGGTATTAATACGCTGTGGGATGCGGTCAATCCATTAATACTTAATAAGCCTAGGGAGGGAGGACAATCGATGAATATAAAATCATAATCATCTCTTATAGTTTTCATAGCTTCCTTCAGGGCTAGTTCCCTACCTTCTTTACTTATTAATTCAATTTCAGCTCCTGCAAGATCTACACTAGATGGAATAATGTCAACATTTTCAGATGTAGTAACTTTTATGATCTTATTTAAATCTACTCCATTAATCAATCCATCATATATGGATAATTCTAGATTATTCTTATCTACACAAAGACCGCTAGTTGCATTACCCTGAGGATCTATGTCTATTATTAATACCTTCTTGTTTAGTTTACCCAAAGCTGCCGCTAGATTTATTACTGTTGTGGTTTTCCCAACTCCACCCTTCTGATTGAATACGCTTACTATCCTAGCCACATCCTCGCCTCCTTTGTTTAAACCTGCTTGTCCAAGGTTAAAAGCCAATAAAAACCAATCCCAGCCTAATACCTATTCTTATAATATATATTATCAAATTATTCTAATAAAATGAACAGCTATATATAAATGTTTCACGTGAAACATTTATATATAGCTGAAATATTTAGGATATTAGATATAAAAATTTTGTTTTCATTAATCACTAATTTATCTGCTTTATAATTTTTTATATGATATTTTACATATGGCCCCTTCCTGAGCCATAGCCAATAAAGGGCTATTTCCTCCCCGGATCGTAATATTTTCCAACCTTAATTTAGCTTTGTAATGGGAGTGCTGGAAGGTCAAATATTGGATGGAAGAAGGGATCTTTATAAATAGGCCGAGAGTTTATACAAAATTTAAATATATCTTCTTTTCCTTCCTAACTTTAAACCCTAATCTTTCATACAAGAAAACCAGGAAAATTATTGACTTATCTTTCTAGAATAATATAGTTTTCCAATAATGGAATTTAATACAATTGTTACTATATTCCAAAACCCATGGAATAGAGTTGTATGTAAGACTGGTTTAGTATTATTAATATCGCTAATCATAAAAATCAAGGCTAATGCTATACCCAATGGTAAATGGATAAATACTGCATACCATTCCTTATTTACCAATATATGAGCTGGAGCAAATACAAAGGCAGAAATACATAGGGCTATAACCATTGAGTTACTTCCACCTTTGCCCACCCATCCAACTAATCTAAATACAAGGAATTGAAAAACTAAGGTTTCCAAATAAGGGCCAATTATTCCAGCTTCTATAAGCCTTTTGATTAACTTATTCAAGGTAAGGTTCTTATATATTTCTTCTTCTTGGGCTAATTCTTCCTCTGTTAACTCCACACCTTTAAGTAGGGGTAAAAAGTTAATAATATTGGCTAGGGGCCAGGTTATAAAAAATAATTTGACCATTAATTTATATTGTGGGTACTGTAAAATGCTATTGATTAGATTATTCATAATCATCACCTAATCAAACATATTAACTAAAATTTTGAATTGCAAATAGCTATATGAAATCATATATGGATGGACATCTAATTCTAAGCATTTATAACCTGGAGTATGGCATTGAAGCCATGCCTTATTGGTTCTTGCACTAATATACAATTAACAATTGAAAATTGCAGATTAGTCCCATCTAACCTATTTTATCTCCCTTTTTAACAGGCCTTTCAGGTTGTAGTAACACTACTCCTTGTTCAGCATAGGCTCCTAATATTAATACTTCCGATTTGAAACCAGCAATCCGTTTTGGTGGAAAGTTTACTACACCTATGACTTGCTTGCCAGCAAGGTCTTCTTCTTTATAACAATCTGTAATTTGGGCACTGGATTGCTTTATACCAATCTCATCCCCAAAATCTACCCAAAGTTTATAAGCAGGCTTTTTAGCCTCTTTAAAAAATTCTACCTTCACAACTTCTCCTACCCTGATATCCAGTTTCATGAAATCTTCAAAAGTGGCCATAAAAATCAATCCTCCTGTGCTATATAAGATTATTTATATTAATCCTTATAAATTTTCATATACCTTTACTTAAAGTATATTCTCGTTTTAAGGTATATTCATCCTATTTATAGGGTTTTCACTTTCCTTACCTTTTTTAATTATAGGAATCTCAATATAGTTGGCAAATATAAGATCAAAATAGCCATAATAGTAGATAGCCAGAATATTATCCTGGTTATCTTTCCTGAATCTTTCTTCTCTATCATACTATAGGATTTATAAATCATAATCCCTGTGATGAGCACAAATAAAGGCTTAAACTTTGTTAAATTTGCAAAGTATGCTGAACCTATTCCTATACCTAGGAAGGCTAATATTAGTCCACCACTTCAACAAAATGCAGCTGCTAATGCAGGTATAATAGATAGGATACTAAGTACTCTCTCTTTCATCTCATAACCACCTTCAAATTATTTTTAAGTTTAGTTATAAACCTATTATACCCCTATATAGTATCAAGTTAACTGAAATAAAAAAATACAAAATATACTTTGCAAATTTTGTATTATGAATTATTAATTTCAAATTTATTTTAAAGCTAATATTTTATTAGGAGTAGGCATGGAAGCCATCCCCTATCTATTCTTATCTTTGAATATATTGATATAAAACAATATTCTGTTTGTCAATAGTCATAATTTCTCAATCTAATATTCTTCCTTGATACTATTTACCCATTTAATCACCATCAAATTAAGTTCCCTTATCCACGGCAGCTTCAAATATTCAAGTAAGGATAAAATCTTTCGGCCGTTTCCTGACTGATAATGAATTAGGGCCTTTTTTTAGTCTTGTGATATTTTCATAATCTTTAACATGAAAACCCTTCTTTTGAATATGCAATAAATATCTCTCAAAGAAAAAATTAGGTATATCTAATACCCACTTTCCAAATGATTTATATGACTAATAAATTTTACTTTAATAATCTGAATTTATAAATATCTCTTGTCTTACCCATTATCACAACTTTTTCAAGCATATGGAGATCTATCTCTTGTAAAGCTATTAGCTTATCAAGTGCATTATTATAACCTTTGGTCAACTCATTATATCTATCACATAATAGCTTGTTTTTATCCTGAATTATTTCTTCAAACATATAATTCCTTGTAAAGGGCTGGGGTGTTTTTGGATTGGTAAAAATAAAACTAACTGTTTTTCCAACAATTAATAATTCCTTTTTTCTATATCCCGCTCTAAGTAGCCCTTGTACAAAGGCATTTCGCATACCAATGTCTTTAAGGGTGATAGAAATACTTGCTTCTAGCTCCCAGGGCTGTGAAAATTCTCCCAGTTTAAATCCTACTAACCACCAATGTACCCCTTTTCTTTTTATAATAGTTTCACCATTTTTAGTTAATGTAAATTTCATTTTAAGCATGTTCTCATCATCAGCACAATCATAAAAGGTCCAATTAAAATATTCATTTGATAAATCAGGTTTGTCTGTATAATATATACCTATTTCGCAACCACTTGCCATACAATATTGACCCTTCCAAAACTCTATCATCCACCATCTATTATCATACTCAAAGTAAATAGGTTCACAGTCTAATATCATAAATGACAGAGCTGCAGCCTCATCATATAGTCTTGTATATCCCATTTCCCGTTGCCATGCATCAATTATTGTATAAAATACATCCTCATCAGGATCATAGGCATAACCAAAGGGTCTTAAAAATTCATTAAGAGAATCAGTATCCTTTATTTTTATATTTTCTACATTTCCCTTCACAAAAACCACCCCAGTTAACATTGTTATTACATGCTATTCCTGAAGTGGTTCTTTTGATATTAAATGATTTGTAAGCATCTCTTAATAAAACTAATTTAGTATAAATACTTGAAATAACAGCAAATATATTATTTTACATATTTATATCAATATAAAATTTTATTCTTCTATAGCCTTTTCAAATATAATTTGGTAGCAATAGGGGGCTGCTACTCCTGTTCTTTCATTGGCTGGTATAACAATCTGTTTCAACCTCCATCCATTATTGGCTTCTTCTACTATAACCTCCTTACACCTGTCAAAAGCTGAGCCTAATTTGGTTTTAAAACCCTTATCCCTTAATGGAACTTCTACAAATTTATATTCATATTTCATTTTACATCCCCCATATATTTTATTTATTACACCTAAATATAATTAGGTCCATAAAAAATAATAATTTTGCTATTAATATTTCTTTCTCCAATACATCAGCAAATCTCAAATGTATTCCCCAAATGTTTCTAACCATTTGATAATCTCATTATCCTTCTTATATTTATTGGATTCCTCCCTAGTGCTTATGACCTTGTCCATAATTTCAATGGACTGATTCATTTTCTCTTCCCTTAAAGGTACTAATATTTCATATAAATCTACTTATATGGATTATTCCTTTTAGTTATACTTTATAGTACCCTGACCTACTATACAGGCTTTAGCATAATACACAGAAGTTAATATTTTAATCCCATAACCATTATATATAATTTTTGTACATCTTTATTTTCTAGAGTCAAAAAATTCCTCTCTACTAATTTCATAGTCAACAGCAGTCCTCAGTTTACCAGTGGGATCCTTCCAAAAATCCTTTTTTACTCCAACCTTCCTAACTCCAAGCTTACTTTCATAAACGTGTTGGGCCCTTTTATTTTCAAGTAGAGTGTCCCAGGCAATTTTTTCTACTGGACATTTTGAATTAATGGTTTCATCTGTAAATAGAAATTCAAAAAGCACCATTATTATTTTAGGGCCGTAGTCTTTGTTCTGGTAATTAGCATCACATATTTTCCATCCTGGATATGCTGTATTCCCCTTAATATTGTAGTTTATCTCACCTACGGCCTTGCCATCAATTTCTATAATACAAAGCTGACTATATTCATCCTTCCTACTTTCAATATTTTTTATAGTATCTTCTAAAGGCTCTCCAACACCATTGGGAAAGCCTACGTATTCCATAACCCTGCCATCATTCCACCACTTGTTTAATTGTAGGGCATCATCAATAGTGGCACTTCTGATTACAATATTATCCTTTTCTATTCTCATATTTACCTCCTGACCCCAACATAAGTATCTTTAAGAAATTATGTATTCTAACTTCTTATATAAATTAGTCTATAGTAAGTTTTATTGGTGTCATTAGTAAATACCCAAACCTCAAGCACAATACTACAAGTATAGCAATACAAATAATAAAAATAATAGCTACTACCACATTGTTCATTCCAATATCTTTTAAAATCCTCCAAAATCTTGAGATAAGAACAATATTAGTGGTAAAAAAAAGAATGTAGACTGGTTTCTTTCTAAAAGAGGACATGCTAGACAAGAGTAGATAACTCAATATAATAAAGCCCATTGATTCAAAAATTATATTTATTGCTTTTATAAATAAACCCTCTTTTTTATCATCCAAATAAGATCTCCCCAAATTTCATATAATATTTAGTTTATATCTATAACCACTTTTTGTTTCTTCACATTTTTCAAATCCAATACTTTCAAATAACTTCTGAGAAACATATTATATTATATATTTCTTTAAACTTAATTCTAGTATATCCCAGTTATTTCCCACCTTCAATAAGTGCCTTAACCACCTTCTTGCCAATCCCCTTCCCACCATAAGGCTCAATACCGATAACAATGGGCATATCATTGCAGGAAAATGTCACATCGCCTATTGGGATATATCCATGACCATCTATCACCTCAATAAAATACAATTCATCATGTTCATTCAGACAAGAATACATCCAACCCAATCTTTCCATATCTTATGGTTCATTATCACCATCTATCAGCATCAATGTTTTTCATACTGGTAGCATTGAAGAGCAAAATGGTAATAATCAAATTATGTAAAATGTGCCTTAAGGGCTGTTTTTAGACTAAATTCATTTGCCAAATTCCATTGCTAACCTATCTAGTGCTTCATCACATAGTCTATATACTGTCCATTCATCCATCGGTATTGCACCCATTTGTTTATAAAATTCAATTGCTGACTCATTCCAGTCCAAGCACCACCATTCTAATCTTCCACACTTTCTTTCTACACACAATTTAGCTAGAAAAGAAAGCATAGTTTTCCCTATACCCCTTCCTCTCACTTCAGGTTTAACATATAAGTCTTCCAGGTAGATACCCGGTCTTCCTAAAAAAGTAGAAAAGTTGTGAAAGAATAATGCAAAAGCTACTGGTTTATTTTTATATTCACCAATAATAACCTCAGCCATTTTTCTTTCAAACAATGATTCCTTTAAAATTTCCTCTGTTGCTACAACTTCATTTAGCATTTTTTCATAATTGGCCAGTTCCCTAATAAATTCTAAAATTAATGGAACATCCTTTTCCTCTGCAAATCTTAACTTAAAATCATCTATATTAGTATCTATTAACATTTATTTACCTCCCACCAGATAAGTAAATTAAGAAACATAATTCTATTGATCTAGATTTAAAAAATATGTATTAACTACATAACTATTATACTTATATATTTATGATTTTTCATTCAGTTTTCTTTTTATAATGTCTATAATGGCTTTAATTGCAAAACCTGTTACTACTCCTAATATAAAAAAACTCATATATACCCCCCTTAAAAGGATATTTTATTTCCCATTTACCTACTTATAAGCAATTATTATACACCCCCCTTAGCTATACTCCTCTTTTTTTTATAAATATCAGATAAAATATAAAACCAAAAATAGCACCAATTGCATTTAATAATATATCATCCACATCAAATGATCCTAAAACTGTTATTAACTGTATAGATTCAATAATTAATGAAATAGCTGTTGCTATAATAATTGTAAAAGCAATATTTTTAACCCTATTAGTTATAATAGGCAGAAAGAAACCCATAGGCATAAAAGCTATAATATTGTACATTGCAACTTTTAAATTATAGCTATTGAATGTCATTAGATCTGGGATAATGGTTCTAAAGGGAAGAAAGTTTGCCGATCTAAAATTTCTATATACTAGATCCAAATTCCAAGAGGCCAGTATTTCCCTGATCATGGGTCTTGGATACTTGAATACAATAACTTTTAATAGGATAATACAATAGGTTACGAAAGTCAAAATAACTGCCACTCTAATCCTATCTTTATTATTCATCTTATCAACTCCTTTAATCATGCCACCTACACAAAATTTTTATTAAATAAGAATTATAATAGAATACCTAAACTACACATCTTTTTTTATCCATTATGGCTATATTATTCTAATACTTAATATATAAACATTATACCACCCATTACCGACAAACAATATCCCCTACAATAAAAAAACCAAAATGTTTCACGTGAAACATTTTGGTTCCATCCTATTTTTTAGGTATTTGTATTACTACTTCCACATATTCTCCCTTATCCTTTTCAGTATACTTTGCATCTATTCCACTATTTTTTATAGCCTTAAAAGCTTTTTTTATGGTATTCAAATATATACGGGTGCTTATAAATCCCCTAATATTTGGTTTTTCTTCCTCCCTATCCTTTTTAATTATACTATCTAATATCTCATTTACTAAGGATTCAGTCTTACTAACATTTAAATCCTGCTTAATGATTTTCTGCAATACTTTCCTTTTTAGATCATCATCTGGTAATTTTAATAGGGCTCGTCCATGCCTTTCCGTTAAATTATGCTCCAGTAATGCTTTTTTAATATCCTCTGGCAGCTTTAATATTCTCAATTTATTTGCTATAGTAGACTGGCTCTTTCCAATTTTCTCTGCCAATTGCTGCTGTGTAAATCCATGATCAACTATTAAATTATAATATCCTTCCGCCTCTTCAATAAAGTTTAAATCTTCCCTCTGTAAGTTTTCTATCAAAGCAACCAATGCAGAATCCCTATCTTTATATTCAACTATAATAGCAGGTATTTCCTTAAGATCGGCTAATTCTGATGCCCTAAGTCGTCTTTCCCCGGCAATAAGTTCATAGCTCTCATCATGTAATTTCCTAACACTAATAGGTTGTATCAATCCAAAGGATTTTATGGATTGGCTTAATTCCTCCAAGGATTTCTTGTTGAATTCTTTACGTGGCTGATACGGATTGGGCTTTATGGAATCTATGGGTATATACTTCACTTCCGGCTGTACGGTTTTCATAATACTCCCCTCTTCCCAATAACATTTTCACTATCCTATAGATATATTCTATCTAATTAATTTATTTCCTTCTTAATTTCCCATACTTTTCTTCGTCAAATTCCCCTTAATTATAAGGGTTTTTTCTTAGGTTTTCCCCCTCCTCTAGGGTACTTTGTCGGAGTTCTTTTTATTTTTTCGATAATTATCAAACTATGGGTAATATCACTTAAAGGTAGTTTAATAAACTTCTTATCCTTTACCCTTCCCCCAAGGATCTTTATAGCCTCTTTAGCTTCCAACAGTTCTTCATCAATATCTGACCCTTTCATGGCAATAAAATAGCTCCCTACCTTAACAAAAGGAAGGGAATATTCAGACAAAGTATTTAAAGAGGCTACAGCCCTTGAAATGGCAATATCATATTTTTCCCTGTGAATTTCTTCCCTACCTAACTCCTCAGCTCTGCCATGTATAGTTTGAGTACCTTTTAAGTCTAACTTGTCTATTACTTCATCTAAAAATTTAATCCTCTTGTTTAAGCTATCTAATAATACTAATTCCATATCTTCATTTAAAATCTTTAAAGGAATGCCAGGAAAACCTCCACCTGTGCCTATATCGATTACCCTAATCCCATCTTCCAATAGGTTAGTGGTCATAGGGGTAATGGAATCTATAAAATGTTTTATATCTACCTCTACCTCATCAGTTATTGAAGTGATATTTATCTTTTTATTCCACTCCAATAAGAGCTCCTTATATAGGATAAATTTTTCTATTTGCCACTGGCTTAATTCTATACCTAATTTCTTTGCCCCTTCAATTAATGTATTTACATTAACCATCTTATTCCCCTTTCATCTCTCTTCGCTTCTGCTCCAAATATATCAATAATACATTTATATCAGCAGGAGATACTCCTGAAATCCTTGAAGCTTGACCTACAGAGTCAGGTTTAATTTGGCTTAACTTTTGTTTTGCTTCATTGCTTAAACCCTTTATTTTATAATAATCTATATCCTCGGGCAACTTTTTATTCTCTAGCTTTTTAAACTGTTCTATTTGGGCCATCTGCTTCTTTATATAACCTTCATACTTTATTTGAGTTTCAACTTGCAGCCTTATTTCCCTAGGTAGTTCTGGCCTATCCGGATCTAATTTAGCCAAGGATTCATAGGTAATCTCTGGCCTCTTTATCAGATCGTATAAGCTTAATGCTTTTTTAATAGGTGTACTTCCCAAGCCTTCTATAAATTTATTTATATCTTCTGTAGGGGTAACCATTGTATTTTTTAATCTTTTTAGTTCAGCTTCTATCTGTTTTTCCTTCTCAATAGTCTTTCTATATCTTTCCTCTGTTACCAGACCTATTTCATAACCCTTCTTAGACAACCTCAAATCAGCATTATCCTGTCTCAAGGTCAATCTATATTCAGCCCTGGAAGTCATCATCCTATAAGGTTCATTTGTTCCCTTGGTAACAAGATCATCTATTAGAACCCCAATATATGCCTCTGACCTATCTAGTATAAAGGGTTCTTTCCCTTTAATTTTCAAGGCTGCATTAATTCCAGCCATTAAACCCTGGGCAGCAGCTTCCTCATAGCCGGAGGAACCATTTATTTGACCTGCAAAATAAAGATTTTCTATCTCCATATGCTCTAAAGTCCTTTTTAGTATGGTAGGATCTATACAATCATATTCAATTCCATAGGCAGGTCTCATAAATTGCACATTTTCCAATCCAATAATTGTTTTATACATCTCTAACTGGACTTCTACCGGTAAAGTAGAACTAGCCCCCTGTACATA
Source organism: Tissierellia bacterium (assembly GCA_012728725.1). Classification (GTDB taxonomy): domain Bacteria; phylum Bacillota; class Clostridia; order Tissierellales; family Tepidimicrobiaceae; genus JAAYEM01. The sequence continues at coordinate 20,173 of JAAYEM010000018.1, forward strand.
CATTTCCTTAGTATCCAATCCTTCTGGTTCAATAAATATTTGGTGTTTTTCCTTATCGCTAAACCTAACAACCTTATCCTCTATAGAAGGACAATACCTGGGACCTACCCCTTCTGCTTCTCCTGAATACATGGGAGAGCGAGAAAGGTTTGCCCTTATTATTTCGTGGGTTTCTGGGGTTGTATATGTTAAATAGCAGGGAACCTGTTCCATATCAAACTTCTTTCCCATATTCATAAATGAGAAGGGTACAATTTCCTCATCTCCAGGCTGTATTTCCATCTTTGAATAATCTAAGCTGTCCCCATGAACCCTGGCAGGGGTTCCAGTTTTAAAGCGTCTTAATTTTATCCCCAACCTTTCCAAAGATTCAGAAAGTAATATTGAAGGAGAGAAGCCTCCAGGCCCACTAGAATAGCTTACCTCTCCCATTAATATTCTTCCCCTTAAATAGGTTCCTGTGGCAAGTATTACAGCCTTACCTTTATATACAGCACCTATCCTAGTAACTACACCCTTTACTTTATTATCCTCAACAACCAAATCCACTACTTCCCCTTGACATAAAGTCAAATTAGGCTCGCTTTCCAATACTTTCTTCATCTCAATATGATATTTTTTCTTGTCAGCTTGAACCCTTAAGGAATGAACAGCAGGTCCCTTAGAAGTATTAAGCATCCTGCTCTGAATAAAGGATCTATCTATATTTAATGCCATTTCCCCACCTAAGGCATCTATTTCTCTAACCAAATGGCCTTTTCCTGTACCACCAATATTAGGATTACAGGGCATATCTGCAATGGATTCAAGGCTTATGGCTAGTAATAAAGTTTTCATCCCCATCCTACTAGAAGCCAAGGCAGCTTCACATCCTGCATGACCAGCTCCAACAACTATTACATCAAAATCACCTGCATGAAACTTTTTTACCTCTTTCATTCCTTACACCTCTTTATTACTATTTACCTATACAAAATTCTGAGAATATCTTATCCAATATATCTTCAGCTACAGTATCACCAGATATTTCACCTAAGTTTTCCCAACAAGTCCTTATGTCCACTTCAATACAATCCAAAGGCATATATGCTCTAATAGCTTCTATTCCATCTTCAATATTCTTCTTTGCCTTTACCAGTTGGTTTTTATGCCTCACATTAGTTATTATGGCATCACTTTCAATCTCCACTTCTCCCATATAGAACATATTTTTAATAGCCTTCTCCAATTCATCAATACCTATATCGGAAACAATAGAGGTAATAATTATCTCCTTATCAGGTAGAATTTCCCTAAAGTAGGATTCATCAAACTGTTTAGGCAAATCAGATTTATTCAATAAAACTATAGCCTTCCTGTTTTTAATTATTTCAATTATCTCATAATCTTCATGGCTTAAATGGTCTGAAGCATCAAACACAGCTATTATCAAATCCGCCTTATCCACCATTTCCTTAGCCCTATCTACTCCTATTTTTTCCACCACATCATCAGTAGCCCTAATACCTGCAGTATCTACAATCTTTAAAGGAATTCCATCAATATTTACATATTCTTCAATTATGTCCCTAGTGGTTCCTGGTATATTGGTGACTATAGCCCTATTCTCTCTAAGGATAGCATTTAATAAAGAGGATTTACCTACATTAGGCTTACCCAAAATAACAGTATTTAGACCATCCCTAAGTATCTTTCCCCTGTCAGCAGTACTCAATAATTTTTCAATTTCTTTATCTACTGATACAGCCATTTCCTCCAACCTATCATAGGTAATCTCCTCTATGTCTTCATCTGGAAAATCAATGGAGACTTCAATATGTGCAATCATCTCCAAGAGCATATCCCTAATTTTTTTAATCTTTACTGATAATCCACCCTCCAATTGATTTAAAGAAACCTGGTAGGATTTATCCGTTTTAGCCCTAATCAAATCTATAACAGCTTGCGACTGGGCCAGATCCAATCTTCCATTTAAAAAAGCCCTCTTGGTAAATTCCCCAGGTTCAGCTAATCTCGCCCCATTGTCCAGGATTAATTCCAGTATCTTTTTAACAGATATTATACCCCCATGACAATATATTTCAACCATATTCTCCCTAGTATAGGTATAGGGCTCCTTCATAAAAGCAATCAAAACTTCATCTATAACCTCTTGGGTTTTTGGGTTAACTATATGGCCATAGGTCAATTTCCTATTTTCTGCTTCCTTTAAACTTTTTACTTTTTTACCCTTAAATATTTTATTTCCAATATCTATGGCATTTTTTCCACTCATTCTAACAATTCCAATTCCAGCTTCCCCCATAGCTGTTGAAATAGCAGCAATGGTATCACTCATGTCCTTCACCGACCCTTTCTTCACAAAAGAAACCCAGTATAGCACTGGGTTTCTAATCTTACTTAGCTTGTATAACTACTCTCCTATAGGGTTCTTCTCCCTCACTATAAGTAGTTACACCACTTACATTTTGTAAAGCTGAATGGATAATCCTTCTTTCATATGGGTTCATTGGCTCTAATTTTATGGGTTTTTTGCTATACTTAGATTTTTCAGCCATTTTATTTGCCAATCTAATTAGAGTTGTTTCCCTTTTCTTTCTATATCCTTTAACGTCAACCAATACTTTAATATAATCGTCCCTATTTTTATTTACCGACAAGCTTAATAAATACTGGATAGCATCTAAAGTATTCCCTCTTTTGCCAATAATGATACCCATATCAGAAGATGAAATATTTACTATATCTACATTTAAGCAGGAATTTTCTCTTCTTACTATTGCATTTCCTCTAATATTCATATGGAAAAGTAAATTATTTATAAAATTTTCTGCTATTTCTATGGGATCATTTATCACCGTTACCCTAACTGCTGCATCCTTTGTACCTATTAGGCCAAATAATCCTCTACTAGGCTCCTCAAGAACTTCTACTTCAACATCCTTTCTACTCACACCCAATTCTTCTAAAGCACTCTCAATAGCCTCCTCAACAGTTTTTGACATCTTAACCACTGACCTCATTCTATCTTGTCTCCTCCTTAACTATACCCAAAGACCTATTAATAATCAATTGTTGAACTATTTGGAATAGATTGCTCACAACCCAATATAATGCCAATCCTGCAGCAAATGATCTGGCAGATATAAATATGAGAAATGGAACGAATAAATTCATCATATTCTGAGTAGATTGAACCTGAGGATCAGCCTTAACGTTACCAGTCATAAGTTTGCTTTGTAGATAAGTAGTTAATGCAGCTATAAGAGGTAATCCCCACATATAAGGATCTGGTAGCTCTAAATTAGGAATCCACAAAAAGGATTTATTAATGGTTTCATACAGGTTTGGGTCTCCAAATACAAATCTTACTGGATCTCTCAATACATTAAAAAAAGCAATAATAATTGGTAATTGAATAAGCAAGGGTAGACATCCAGATGCTGGGTTATACTTGTTTTCCCTATAAACTTCTGCCATCTTCATCTGCTGGGTCCGTGGGTCATTTTTATATTTTTTTTGAATTTCTTGAATCTTCGGTTGTATCTCAGCCATCTTCTTAGTAGATCTGGATTGATAAATACTTAAAGGTAGAAGAATAAGTCTAAATATTATAGTAGTTAGTATTATGGCAATGGCATAGTGGGATATGCTTCCAATCTCTCCAGTAGTGCTAGAAACGAAATCGTAAACAAGTTTTAATAATCCTCCTAATAAATTACCGAAAAAAGCTGTCATTAATTAACCCCCAATCATTTTAGTGGATCGTATCCTCCTGCATTTAATGGATTGCATCTTAATATCCTTTTCACAGTTAAATAGGTCCCCTTTATAAAACCATATTTAGTATAAGCTTCTATTGAGTACTGGGAACAGGTTGGATAAAATCTGCAGTGTCTTCCTATTAAAATATACTTTGAAATAAAATTCTGATAAAATTTTATAAATAAAACAGCTATCCTAGCCATTAATATTCACCTGAATTCTTAAACAGATTCGCAAGTTTTAAAATATGGATAAGTGCACTTTCTAAATCCTTATGGTCTATATCTACAACATTTTTCTTTGGTATTATTATTATATCATAACCTTCCTTTATATTATTAATATATTTTCTATATATTTCCCTCACTCTTCTTCTGGTCCTATTCCTAACTACACTATTGCCTACCTTTTTAGTAACGGTAAATCCAACCCTAGAATAGTCTAATCCATTTTCCACCACATATAATATTAAGTTTCTATTCCAGTAATTTTTACCCCTTTTATATACCCTTTTAAACTCTTCATTTTTTCTCAATCTATACTTTTTCTTCATTACTATGCCCCTTGTAGACAAAAAGGCCACTCTCTCTGCGGCCTTATGCTGTCAATCTTTTCCTACCTTTCCTTCTCCTATTCTTAATTATCTGCCTACCTGATCTTGTTCTCATTCTCTTCCTAAATCCATGGACTTTGCTTCTATATCTTTTCTTAGGTTGATAAGTCCGTTTCATCCTGCTACACCCCCTTCAAATACACCTATCTATGGAAATCTTAGGTTTTCCTTAAAGAAAACAAAATACTACTATAGATTATATTTATTGAAAGCTTATATGTCAAGAAATATAAACTTTTCATATCCACATATAACTTATTCACAACTTATTAATTATGTGGATAATTTTGTTGATATAAATTGCCTTTTTTGATATTATAAAAATGACATGTGGATAAGTCCCTATTGTGTAAATGCCCTTAACTTATGCACAGCTTGTGGATATTTTGTGCATAAGTTTGTTGTCTTATTTAAAAATATCCTGTCCAAACCCTGTAATTTACCTAATTCTTTATCCACAAATTTATTATCAACAGGTCTGTGGATATATTGATTGTTTTTTCAATTTTTTCTATTAATAACATACTGTTGATAGCTTATCCACAAGGATTATCTTGATTTATGTCCTTATTATTATTAACTTTTTTGTGGATAATTATGTTTATAACCTAGCAATATATTTTCACATATTTTATTAGCTTAAACGGGTTATAAAATTTTCGCTACTGGTTATAATTTACAACAAAATAGGAGGAATTTGTAAATGGTTTCTAACTTAGAGAGTATTTGGAACGAAGCCCTTAAGTTAATAAAGGTAGAACTGACGGAAGTAAGCTTTAACACCTGGCTTAAAACCATTAAACCTATCACTAAGTCTGATGATAGGATTATTTTAGCTGCCCCCAATGAATTCACAAAGGGTATACTAGAAGGTAGATATTTAAATCTAATAAAGAATGCAATAGCTCAAATAACCGAAAAGGAATACAGTATCCAATTTATAATACCTGGGGAAGAAATAAATATGAATATTGGACAATCTATATCTGTGAATAACACAAATGAAACCAATCAAAGGGCTCAGTTAAATCCCAAGTATACATTTGATACATTCGTAATTGGAAATAGTAATAGATTTGCTCATGCTGCAGCTTTAGCAGTAGCGGAAGCTCCAGCTCAAGCATATAATCCATTATTCATCTATGGGGGGGTAGGACTAGGGAAAACCCACCTAATGCATGCTATAGGCCATTATATTCTGAACCAAAACCCCCATTCAAAAGTAGTGTACGTATCATCTGAAAAATTTACCAATGAATTAATAAACTCTATAAGGGATGATAGGAATAACGAGTTCAGAGAAAAATACAGAAATGTAGACGTATTATTAATAGATGATATCCAATTTATAGCTGGTAAAGAAAGTACCCAGGAAGAATTTTTCCATACCTTCAATGCCCTTCATGAAGCTAATAAGCAAATAATTATATCCAGCGATAGACCACCTAAGGAGATACCAACCCTTGAGGACAGGCTAAGATCTAGGTTTGAATGGGGATTAATATCTGATATTCAACCACCAGATTTAGAAACCAGAATAGCAATACTTAAGAAAAAGGCAAAAATGGAAAATCTCAATATACCAGATGATGTAATGCTATATATTGCAACAAAAATCCAATCCAATATAAGGGAACTTGAAGGGGCCCTGATTAGAATAGTAGCCTATTCCTCATTAACCAATAAGGAAGTAACGGTGGAATTAGCGGAAGAAGCTTTAAAGGATATAATCTCCGATACTAAGCCTAGAAAAATAACTGTAGATTTGATTAAAGAAGTTGTAGCCAAAGAATTTAACGTAAAGATAGAAGATTTTAATTCAAAGAAGAGAACTAGGGCAATTGCCTATCCAAGACAAATTGCCATGTACCTAACAAGGGAGTTAACAGATTTGTCCTTACCAAAAATAGGTGACGAATTTGGGGGAAGGGATCATACCACAGTTATACACGCCTATGATAAAATAGCAAATGATATAAAAGAAAGTGAAGACTTTAAGAATAGGGTAGATAATTTGATTAAGGATATTAAAGGGGAATAGGAACAAAAATTGTGGATAGCCCTGTTGACTATATGTTGACTTTTTAATTATTTTTTTGTTGAAAAATATTGTGGATAACTTTTGTAATTATCTTATACTTATCAACATGTTATTAAATCCTGCAAATCCTTTTATGAACGGATTGTATAGGCTTATTCACATATTAACAGCCCCTACTACTATTACTAAGTATTTATTTATCTATATCTATATAGAAGCCAAAGGAGGATTATCAATTGAGAATAGAAATTAATCAAAAATTATTAGCAGCCCATACAAACATTGTACAAAAAGCTATTTCATCTAGGACTACATTACAAATATTAGATGGTATATTGCTAAAGACAGTTGATGGAAAATTAAAATTAACTGCCACCGACTTAGAAATTGGGATAGAATCCTATGTGGATTGCAATATAATAGAAGAAGGTTCTATTGTTGTTAATTCAAGGATATTTGGTGATATAGTAAAGAGACTACCTGACTCTACAGTAAATATTTCAGTTGTAGATAGTAATATAAATATAAAGTGTGAGAATTCTGAATTCAATATAAAGGGCAGTTTAGCTTTTGAGTACCCAGAGTTACCCCTTGTAATAAATCAAAACACCTTTAAGGTTCCTAAGGATCTGCTTAAATCTGCTATTAGACAAACCATATTTGCTACAACCCAAGATGAAACTAGGCCCATATTGACTGGAGTTTTATTGGAAATAGAGGAAGGCCTAGGCTCCTTTGTTGCCTTAGATGGTTATAGATTGGCATTAAGGAGTATTCCTATTGAAACAAAGGAGAATATAAAGATAGTAATACCAGGTAGAGTACTGGGTGAATTAAGCAAAATACTAGATGATACCGATGAAGAAATAACCATAACAGTAGCTCCAAACCACATAATATTTGATTTAGGAGATACAAAAGTATCCTCAAGACTATTGGAAGGACAATTTATAAACTATAAGGATATAATTAGGAAGGATCACAAAACCAGTGTAAGGGTGGATAAGAAAGCCCTACAGGATAGTTTGGAAAGGGCTTCCTTGCTGGCCAAGGAAGAAAAGGCTAATCTAGTTAGATTAAGTATAAGGGATGATCAAATTACCATTAAGTCCAATACTGAAATAGGAGATGTAAATGAGCAAGTTTTTTGCCATAAGGATGGAGATGATTTAAATATTGCCTTTAATTTTAGGTATATTATCGAGGGAATTAAGGTTATCGATTCGGAAGAAATAGACCTATTCTTTATGGGAGAATTAAACCCCTGTATTATAAATCCTACAGATGAGGAGAATTATACCTATTTAGTATTACCGGTACGGATTGCTAAACAAGAAGATTATTAATAAGAGGGGAAGGATATGAGGGAAGTAGCAATAAAAACCGATATAATTAAATTAGATCAATTACTTAAATTTGCTGGAATTACCCAAACCGGCGGCGAAAGTAAACACCTAATAAGGGAAGGTTTAGTTACTGTTAATGGAGAAGCTGTAAAGGAAAGGGGAAGAAAGATAAAAAAGGGAGACATTGTAGAAATTAAGGGCATAGACCAATTTATTGTGGTATAATATAGAAGGATGCTTATATAAAGCCTCAACCATTATGGTTGAGGATTTATCACTTATGCAGTATTTTTGAGAGGTGCTTTTATTGAATGTAGAAAATATTAAGCTTATCAATTTTAGAAATTATGATAGTTTAAATATAAAATTAAATGAAAAAGTAAATATTTTTGTGGGAAAAAATGCTCAAGGAAAAACCAATTTATTGGAATCCATATATATGTGTGCCTTGGGAAAATCCTTTAGGACCCATAGGGATAAGGAAATTATAAAATTAGGGAAAAATGCGGCCTACATTGGGGCCAATATTAAAATTGGTAATTATAGAAAATTTATAGAGATAAAATTGGAAAAGGACAAGCCTAAAACCATAAGGGTTAATAAAATTGAATTAAAAAGTTTTAGGGAATTACAAAGTGGACTAAATGTAGTAATTTTTTCTCCTGATGATTTAAAGCTAATCAAGGGTGGTCCTGGAGAAAGAAGAAATTTTTTAGATACGAGCATTTCTCAAATTAAGCCGGTTTATAAATACAACATAAATAGATATAATAAGATCTTATTTCAAAGAAATAATTTACTTAAATCTAATAGATCAAAATCTGATATTATATCATTGTTAGAAGTTTTTGATATCCAACTTTCAAAAATAGGAAGCCAAATAATAATGCTCAGGGATGATTATATAAGGAGATTATCTATCAACTCTAAGGAAAACCACAATAATTTAACATCTGGGAAAGAGAAATTAGAGTTGAATTATGTATCAAGTATCCATTTTACCGATAAAAGCAAAAGTGTAATAGAAAAAAATTTCTTTCAACAGTTAAAGGACAATATTAATAGGGATTTAAGAGCAGGGACTACTAGCATTGGGCCCCACAGGGATGATATGGAAATTAAATTAAATGGCATGGATGCTAGAACTTTTGCATCTCAAGGACAGCAGCGAACAATAGTATTATCTATAAAATTATCAGAAGTGGAGATAATTAAAGAGGAAAGAGGTCTTTATCCTGTACTCTTATTAGATGATGTATTTTCAGAATTGGATATAGAAAGAAGAAGCTATTTGACCAGATCCTTTAACCATATGCAAACCATTATTACTTCTACGGATATTATCGATTTAGAAGAGCTTAAAGGAATAGACAAATCAGTATTCCATATAGAGAAGGGACAAATCATATGAAAAAGGAGTAGATTTAATGTTTTTACACATTGGTAACAACAGATATATCCTAAAAAAAGATATTATTGCTATTCTAGATAAGAGTTCTTTTTTATCTAAAGAAATGGAAGGATTTATAGATAATTTAATTGAAAAAGACTGTTCAGTTAATTGGAATTTAGATGATATTAAAACCTATATATTAGCTTATTCTTCAAATAAATCAGCTACAAATAGTAGGGGATGTAAGCGGGAATGTATACTATACCCTTCAACTATATCATCTAATACATTATGTAAAAGAAATAAGTAGATATAAAGTAGATTGGAGGTTTTAATATATGGCCAATGAAAATAATGGAAGAATATATACAGCTGATGAAATTCAAGTGTTAACCGGACTGGAACCAGTAAGAAAAAGGCCAGGCATGTATATTGGAAGTACAGGGTCTAGAGGATTACATCATTTAGTATATGAAGTGGTGGACAACAGTATAGATGAGGCTTTAGCTGGAGTTTGTGATACCATCAATATCACAATTCATGAGGATAATTCTATAACGGTGGAGGATAATGGTAGCGGTATACCAGTTGAAATCCATCCTCAAACAGGAAAATCTACAGTGGAAACGGTTCTAACTATCCTCCATGCAGGGGGAAAATTTGATAATTCTGCCTATAAGGTATCTGGAGGATTACACGGGGTGGGTATTTCTGTAGTAAATGCCTTATCTGAATGGCTTATTGCAACTGTAAAAAGGAATGGAAAGGAATACACTCAAAGGTTTGAAAGGGGAGTTCCTAAAACGGAACTTGAAATAGTTGGAGATGCTGAAAGTACAGGTACAATTATAAGCTTTAAACCAGATAGGGAAATATTTGACGATATAAATTTCAATTTTGAAACCTTGGAATATAGGTTTAGGGAAATGGCCTTCTTAAATAAGGGAGTAAAGATAAATTTAGAAGATAGAAGGACCAATACTAAAAGGGAATTCCATTATGAAGGTGGAATTAAATCCTTTGTGGAATATATAAATAAAAACAAAAATCCAATTCATAAGGATATAATCTATTTCGAAGGGGAAAGGGACCGTATACTTGTAGAGCTGGCCATGCAATATACCGATGGATATACGGAAAATGTATATACCTTTGCCAATAATATAAATACCCAGGAAGGGGGAACCCACCTTAGTGGATTTAGAACGGCCCTAACTAGAGCCTTAAATGATTATGCTAGAAAATTTAATTATTTAAAGGAAAAGGATGGTACCCTATTAGGGGAAGATACAAGGGAAGGTTTAACAGCCATACTATCGGTAAAGCTTATGGAGCCTCAATTTGAAGGACAAACCAAGACTAAATTGGGAAATAGTGAAGTAAGGGGAGTTACAGAATCCTTAATCTATGACTTTTTAAGTAATTATCTTGAAGAAAATCCTAAATCAGGAAAAAGTATAATAGAAAAAGCTATTAATGCGTCTAGGGCCAGGGAAGCTGCAAGGAAGGCCAGGGAGATTACAAGGAAAAGAAGTTTATTGGATAATACCACATTACCAGGAAAACTTGCTGATTGCCAATCAAACGATATAAATGAAACGGAAATATTTATAGTAGAGGGAGATTCAGCTGGTGGAAGTGCAAAACAAGGAAGGGATAGGGCATTCCAGGCAATTCTACCACTAAGGGGTAAAATATTAAATGTGGAAAAGGCCAGATTGGATAAAGTATTAGGTTATGAAGAAATAAGGGCTATGATTACCGCATTTGGCACTGGAATTGGAAATGATTTTGATATTGAAAAATTACGATATGGAAAGATAATAATAATGACAGACGCAGACGTTGATGGAGCACATATAAGGACCTTGCTACTTACCTTCTTCTTCAGATATATGAGGGAATTATTGGATAAGGGCCATGTTTATATAGCCCAGCCACCCCTATATAAGGTAACAAAGGGAAAGAAAGAGTACTATGTTTACAGTGATGAAGAATTAGAAAAACTCCTTGAAGATATAGGTGGGGGCAATTACACTATTCAAAGGTATAAGGGTCTTGGAGAGATGAACCCAGAACAGCTTTGGGAAACTACCATGGATCCAGAAAAAAGGGTATTATTAAAGGTGTCTGTTGAGGACGGATTAGTTGCTGATGAAATATTTACCACCTTAATGGGAGATAAGGTTAGACCTAGAAGAAAATTCATACAAGAAAATGCCAAATTTGTTAAAAACTTAGATATATAGAGGAGAGATAGGATGGATAGGGATAAAGGCACTATAATGGAAATAAAAATAGAAGAGGAAATGAAAAAATCCTACCTAGATTATGCCATGTCTGTAATAGTAAGCAGGGCCCTTCCAGATGTTAGGGATGGATTGAAACCAGTCCATAGGAGGATACTATATGCTATGAATGAATTGGGCATGACCCCAGATAAGCCCTATAGGAAATCTGCCAGGATAGTTGGGGATGTACTAGGTAAATATCATCCCCATGGAGATTCATCCGTTTATCTGGCAATGGTAAGGCTTGCTCAGGATTTTAATACCAGGTATCCTCTAGTAGATGGCCATGGAAACTTTGGTTCCATAGATGGAGACAGTCCTGCTGCTATGCGTTATACAGAAGCAAGATTGAGTAAATTATCCTTAGAGATGTTAAGGGATATAAATAAGGATACTATAGATTTTAGACCTAATTTTGATGAAACTTTAAAAGAACCTGTAGTATTGCCTAGTAGATTTCCCAATCTATTAGTAAATGGTTCTTCCGGTATAGCCGTTGGAATGGCCACCAATATTCCTCCCCATAATTTAGGAGAGGTAATAGATGGAATAGTTGCTTTAATCGATAATCCCCAAATTAATATTGAAGCGTTGATGAAAATAATTAAGGGGCCAGATTTTCCAACTGGAGCCATGATAATGGGAAAGGAAGGAATAAGATCCGCCTTTAAAACTGGAAGGGGTCAGATAACTATTAGGGCTGTAGCAGAAATAGAGGAAGCTGGCAGGGGAAGAAATAGGATTGTGGTAACTGAAATTCCCTACCAGGTCAATAAGGCCAAACTAATAGAGAAGATAGCAGAACTGGTAAGGGACAAAAAAATTGAAGGCATATCGGATCTAAGGGATGAATCCGATAGGGAAGGTATGCGAATAGTTATAGAGTTAAAAAGGGATGCAAATCCTAGAATAGTTTTAAATAATCTTTACAAGCAGACCCAGTTACAGATCACCTTTGGAGTAATAATGTTGGCCTTGGTGGATGATGTGCCCAAGGTATTAAATTTAAAGCAGATATTAAGCCATTATGTAGATTATCAAAAAGAAATTATCACTAGAAGAACCCAGTTCGATTTAAATAAGGCAGAAGAAAGGGCCCATATATTAGAAGGCCTTAAAATAGCCTTGGATAATATAGATGAAGTAATCAATATAATTAGAAGCTCCAAGGAAGAAAAAATAGCCAGAGAAAGGCTTATGGATAGTTTTTCCCTATCGGAAAAACAGGCCCAAGCCATATTGGATATGAGGCTTAGAAGGTTGACTGGCCTGGAAAGGGAAAAGCTAGAAGAGGAATATGAAGCCTTGATAAAAGAGATCAATAGATTAAAGGAAATACTATCTAGTGAGAGATTGATAAATGAAATAATTAAAACTGAACTATTGGAAATTAAAGAAAAATATGGAGACCAAAGAAGGACTAGAATAATGCCTGCAGCTGATGATATAGATATAGAGGATATGATTGAGGAAGAGGATGTAATAATAACTTTAACCCACTCAGGTTATATAAAAAGATTACCGGAAAGTACTTATAAGACCCAGAGAAGGGGTGGCAAGGGAATAACTGGTTTGACTACAAAGGATGAAGATTTTGTTGAAGATCTATTTATAACTTCTACCCATGACAATATCCTATTCTTTACCAATAAGGGTAGGGCTTATCTATTAAAGGCTTATGAAATACCTGAAGGAGGAAGGCAGGCTAGGGGAACCGCCATAGTAAATCTATTGAATTTATCAGAAAATGAAAGTATTTCTGCAGTCATTCCTATAGAGGAATACGATCCTGAAATAAATATAGTTTTTGTAACCAAAAATGGTATTATCAAAAAGACAAAACTAGAGCATTTTAGGAATGTAAGAAAAAATGGTATAAATGCCATCAATTTAAAAGAAGGGGATGAATTGATTTCTGTAAAGAAGACCGATGGCAATAAGGAAATAATAGTGGTAACATCCCTTGGAATGGCTATTAGATTTAGTGAAGAAGATGTAAGGGAAATGGGTAGAAACGCTACAGGAGTTAAGGCCATTAAATTGAAAGATGAGGATCAGGTAGTAGCTATGGATCTAGTGGAAGAAGGAAAGTACCTATTGGTAGTTAGCGAAAACGGATTCGGCAAAAAAACTCCCCTAGATGAGTATAGGCTTCAAAGTAGAGGTGGAGTAGGATTAATAACCTATAATGTGAAGAAAAAAACAGGCAAGGTAGTGTCTGCCAAGGTTATAGATGAAAATGATGAAATAATAATGATATCCATGTCTGGGGTTATAATAAGGCTGGAGGCAAAGGATATCTCCATAATGGGAAGAAATACCCAATGGGTTACCCTTATGAAAATAGACGATAAAGAGGATAGGATAATGGCAGTAGCAAAATATGTGGAGGATTAAACAACAAAGTGTCCCTATGGATTATAAAAAGGGGCACTTTTTTGCTAAAGTGGCTTATCTACACCCATGATTATATTATTAGGGACTTTACCTGGTTAAAGCCTAGTAAATTACTTTACATTACATTTTTTTTATTATAAAATCTAAGTAAATAGGAATAAGGGGGTAAATGGCATGTCATTAAATATAAAAGTTGATTTCGATAAAGAAAATAACAGATGGATTGTAATACCAGAGGGGGAAATCGATATATATACATCTCCAGAATTGAGAAAGAAATTGATTAAAATATTAAGTGAAAATAATACAGATATATTGATAGATGGGGAAAAACTAGAATATTTAGATAGTACTGGTTTAGGAACCTTAATTAGCATACTTAAAAAAGTAAGGGAAAACAATAATCAAGTATATATAGAAAATATTAAACCTAATATAAGAAAATTATTTCACATAACCGAATTGGACAAGGTTTTTGTGATTAAGGAGTGAATAATATGAAAAATGATATTATTAAACTTATTATTCCCAGTAAACCTGATTATATCTCTGTGGCCAGATTAACCTCATCGGCTATAGCAAACAAGATGGGACTATGTATAGATGATATTGAGGATATTAAGGTTTCAATAGCCGAAGCTTGTATAAATGCATTGAACAAGGCAAATCAAATAGATATTATATTTAAGGTCCAAGAGGACAAGTTGGTTATGGAAGTGGAAAATGTATACCCATCTAAACATGGGGAGGATATAGATAAGGAAATAGAGTTGGGCATATTGATTATCAAATCCTTAATGGATGAAGTTAATTTCACTGATAAAGGAGTTGAAATGATAAAATATATAGAGGATGGTAATAAATGAAATTAAATGAATCTTATTTAAATGATGATATAAAGGGTATAGATAAATTAGATACCAAAACTCTATTTAAAAAGCTTAAAGAAACAAAAGATCAAAGGATAAGGGAAATACTAATAGAAAGGCATTTATATATAGCTGAAATACTATCTAAAAAATATGCCAATAGGGGCATTGACTATGATGATATATATCAGGTTGCCTGCATTGGGCTTATATATGCAATAGATAGATATGATGTAGATAAGGGATTTGAATTCTCTAGTTTTGCTACCCCAACTATCATAGGAGAAATAAAGAAATATTTTAGAGATAAGGGCTGGACCATAAGGGTGCCCCGAAGAATACAGGAATTATCAAAAAAGATAAACAATGCCAAGAGTGTATTAAGTCAAAATCTCCAACGTTCTCCCACTATAAAGGATATAGCAGAATATTTAGATTCTACTGAAGAGGAAATATTAGAGGCTATGGAAGGAAGCAAGGTATATACTCCCCAGTCATTAGACTTAACCTATGATTCCAATGGGGAGGATAAGGATGTAAATCTAGCAGACCTTATAGGAGAAGAAGATGCCTATTTTAACAAAATAGAAAATAACGATTTCTTATTAAGGGCTATGGAGAAACTTAATGATATGGAAAAGAAAATCCTAATAGATAGATATTTTAATAATAAGACACAGGTGGCTATTGCAGAAGAGTTGGATATATCCCAAATGACCGTTTCAAGGGTAGAAAAGAAGGTTATAGAAAAGTTTAGAAAAGAAATGAAAAAAACTTTAGAATAAAATTATAAAAATTTATAAAAAATATAAGAAAGCGCTTGACATTTATAAAAAAAGGGTGTAATATGATTCATTGTCAGCGAAAAAAATAAGTTTAAACAAATTTAGAAAAAAGCTTTAAAAATCCTTGACAAAATATAAAACATTTGTTATAGTATAAAAGTCGGTTGCAAAAATCGACACTGAACCTAGACAACTAAACAGTGTGAAGTACTTTGAGTAGGTAAAAAGAGCTAGCAAACTTTTTTA
>JAAYEM010000019.1 GCA_012728725.1 Tissierellia bacterium
AGCTTTTGGTATATTTTTTCTACTACATTATTTTCCTCTCTTGTTCCTACTATGCTAGGGATTTCTGTTAATTCTAATGTAAGTGCTTCAATTTTTTTGCTTAAATCTTTGTTCATGTATTTACCTCCTGTCAATATATTTCACAATAGTCCATTTAAGTGCTAAAATTAATAAAATCTGATTTAGAATGGCCCATATCCAATGCTTATTGCAATAAATATGAATACTACTTGTATAACAAAGGTGATAAGGAATAGGGGTACGAACCACTTATAATATTTATTGACTGGCACTTTACCAATGGCACAGGCTAATAAAACAAAGCTTGTAGGCCATAGTAGATTTGAAAACCCATCTCCAAATTGGTATATCAATACAGCTATCTGCCTTTTCATGCCTATAATATCAGCTAAAGGTACCATTATAGGCATGGCTGTTGCAGCCTGCCCACTTCCAGAGGGAATAAAGAAGTTTAAAATAGTTTGGAATATTAACATTCCAATGCCACTGGCATATAAGCTCATCTTATTGAGAAGTTCTGCAGCACTATGGATTATAGTATCTAATATATTTCCCTTACTAATTACAACTAGTATACCTCTGGCAATTCCTACAGTAAGGGCTGATAATACAGCCTTAGACAATCCTTCAACAAAGGTATTGGCTAGTTGATTTGGTTTCAACCTATTAACGATTCCTGTTAATATTGTTATCCCAAGGAATACGGCGGAAACTTCATTTATATACCATCCAAGTTTTATTAAACCAAATACCATAACTCCAATGCCAATAAGAAGTACCGCTAAAGTTGCTTTTCTTTTTGGAGTAAAGGGGGTGTTCATTCGCTCTTCATCTATTACAAATTCGCCAAAATCCACATCTGCAACTAAACTTTTTTCCGGATTATTCTTTATTTTACGTGCATATAAAAGAACATAAATAACTGTAACTAAAGTCATTATTGCAAGTACAGCTATTCTAAGTCCCATACCCGAGTATAGGGGCAATTCGGCAATTCCTTGAGCAACACCTATGGTAAAGGGGTTGACTGTTGCAGAAGCAAACCCTATTCCAACAGGTATATAAGAAATTCCCAGACCAACTAATGGGTCATAACCTAAAGCAATACTTAGGGTAACAAAAATTGGAATAAATGCAATTATTTCCTCAAAAGACAAAGTTCCAGTTGAAGACCATACTGATAGTACAATCATTATTACAATAATAGCAAATGTAGAGGTCTTTGGATTAATCTTTGCCCTATTTGCCATCCAGGCTATACTAGCATCCATGGTTCCCGTCTTTTATATTATATACAAAGAAGAATAGGCTAAAAATATTAATACGGAGATTCCTGCTGCCTGTATAAGACCTTCAACTATACATAGCAGCATCTTAGCAGGATTAACTGGTGTCCTTTCTATATACTTAAAGGAAGTTGGATCTATTATTTCCCTATTATTCTCATCTATTATTCTGTCATATTGACCTGCTGGTACTATATAGGTTAAAATGGTAGCAACTATAATTATAGAAATCAACAATACAAACAAATGGGGAAACTCACGACTTTTTTTACCCTCTTTTATCACTACTTATCACTCCTTTATTATTGATTTTTTAAATATTCTAAGGCCAATCCAATATGCATTTTACATCCTAGGGCTAATGCATCTTCATCAAAATCAAATTTTGGATGATGGGGCTGATTTACAAATCCCTTTCCTTCATTTCTTGCCCCAAGCCACATAAATGCTCCTGGGATTTTTTGTAGATAATAAGCAAAATCTTCTCCACCCATACTAGCTTTTTCTAAAATATTAACCTTATCTGCTCCTAATACTTGTTTTCCCACATCAATAGAAAACTGGGCAATATTTAAATCGTTTATTAGTGGGGGTAATCCTGGTATAATATTTACTTCACATTCTCCACCGGAAATATTAGCTACATGGTTAGCAATATCTTTAATATTTTCTATTATTTTTTTTCTTAAATTATCAGAATAAGTTCTTATGGTACCAGTAATTTCACATCTTTCCGCTATTACATTGCTTACAAATCCACCTTTAAAAGTCCCAATTGAAACAACTAATGGTTCCATTGGATCAACATGTCTGCTAACCATATATTGAATTTCCGTAAATACCCTAATCCCCATTGCAATAGCATCTACTGCTTCATGGGGATATCCAGCATGGCCACCTTTACCTATCATTGTAATTTCAAAAACATCTGTAGATGCCATACCTGGCCCCATATTTATTCCTAATTGACCTGTTGGGATGGTAGTTGAAAGATGAAGCCCAAAGATTGCATCTACATCATCCAAAACCCCTTCCTTAATCATTGGCAAGGCACCGCCTGTGCCGGGACCTTCTTCTGCAGGTTGGAATATCAGTTTAACATTTCCATTTATGTATTCTCTATTGCTACTTAGAACTTTTGCAGCTCCTAATAACATGGCAGTATGACCATCATGACCACAGGCGGGCATCCTTCCGTCTACTTTAGATTTATAACTTACCTCATTTTCTTCTTGCATTGGAAGAGCGTCCATATCTGCTCTCAAAGCTACAGTTTTATTCCCTTCTCCCCTCCCTTCTATTAGTCCTACTACACCTGTTTTTGCAACATTTGTTTTAACTTCAATGCCCCAATCCTTCAGCAAGTTTGCTACTATTTTTGAGGTTCTCTCCTCTTCAAAACCTATTTCAGGATACTGGTGAAAATCTCTTCTCCATTCAATCATTTGAGAATGTAACTCATCCACTTGCCGGAAAATGGAATCCAGGTTTAGTGTCATGCTATACCTCCTTTCTATAGAATTTTCCTACCATATTTTTGAATATTGCAAAAATTATGCCAATAGTTACAACCTATATATAAAGTTTCTATCAATGGCTGAATATCAGTAATACTCTCAATTATTGTTTATTTATTTATTTTGGATATAAGAATCCTATTATTTCAGATAAAAAATTATAATATTAGGTTAATAATTGTCAAAAATAAAACACTTCAATGCAAAAAAATTTTTGCATTAAAGTGTTTATAATTAAATAGGCAAGTTCATTTAAACTCTATTCCATAACTGTCCATTTTATATTTGAGAGTTTGTCTGGATATTTTTAATAATTTAGCTGCCTCATTTAAGGTCTTGCTGGACTCTAGTGCTAGTTTGATGTATTTACTTTCAAAATCTTTTAGGGCAGTATTTAAACTAAATTTATCATCAATATTGATATTCTTGACAACCTTATCATTGTTAGACTTTATATGAGGGGGCAGTTGATCCTCATCTATAATTTCTCCCTCAGTAAAATTGAAAGCACTTTCAATTACATGTTTCAGTTCCCGAACATTTCCTGGCCAACTGTATTCCATAAATAAATCCATAACTTTTTTGCTAACTCCCTTTATATTCTTATCCATTTTAACATTGTATTCATTGATGAAGTTATCTACTAGCAGGGGGATGTCTTCTTTTCTATCCCTTAGAGGAGGTATATGTATTAATACTGTATTTATTCTATAAAATAAATCCTGTCTCATTTTATTTTCTTCTAATGCCAAATAAGGGTCTTCATTTAAAGTAGAAATTAGTTTTACATCTACCCGGATCAGATTTGATCCTCCAATCCGTCTTATATAATTTCTCTCTATAGCCCTTAGTAATTTTGATTGTAGGTTAATATCCATGGAGTTTATTTCATCAAACACTAGGGTACCGCCATCTGCCATCTCAAAAAGGCCCTTCTTATTTTCTGCCCCTGTAAAACTTCCCTTGGTAGTCCCAAATAATATACTTTCACCTAAGGACAAGGGTATAGCTGAGCAGTTTTGTACAATAAATGGATTATTTTTTCTGAAACTATGATTATGGATTGATTGAGCTATTAATTCTTTACCTGTACCAGTTTCTCCGTATATCATGACAGGAGAATTTGTTTTAGCTGCTTTTAAAGTTTTGTTTTTTATATCAATCATAGTAGGATTCCTGGTCAATATATCATCTATATTAAAGTAATAAATATTATTATTAATTTTCTTTTCATTTCTATAGCCTTTTATCTTCCTAAGGTCTATATCATAATATTTATTAATATCCACAGCCCCTACTACTTCATCACCCTCTTTTATGGGGATGGTTGTGGATAATACAGTTACAGTTCTTTCCTTGAAAATATTTAAATGTTGTTTTTCATTAATTATTGGTTCTTTGTTTTTCAACACTCTCATTATTGTACTTGTTTCTTCAGTCAAATGTTGGTGTAATTCCAGAATATGAAGACCAACTGGGTTTTCTACTATCCTATTTCCTAAGCTATTAAAAACCTTATAATATTCAATATATCCCTCTTTATCAGTAACAACTAAGAAATCTATTTGATTAAATAATTTGGGAAGATCTTCTATGTACCTTTTTAACATAATTTTTCTCCCTCCATAGATTTCTAAAGCTGATTGTACATATTATTCTATCACTACCATTTTGAGGCTTCAACAAAGACAAAAAAATTTATAAATTTTACCATTCAACAAATCAATCCAAAATCCATATTAATCCATATTGGCAAACAAAGGCATAATAGCTTTTTTCTATTCCTGCATAAATTTTATATTTCTACAAAAAATAAGGCAACCAAGACTTATGAAAGGAGGAAACTATTTGAAAAGATTTACTGTACTGACCAGTATTTTCCTGTTACTTTTCCTTTCTATTCAGCTGTTCTTTAAACCAACAGATGATATAGATGAAACCGCAGCTAGACTTAATGCCTATGCTGCACCGAGAGTTCTATATTGGGGAACTCAAGGACAGGATGTAAAGAATGTTCAATGGCAATTGGTAAAATGGAAATATCTAATTGGACCTGTTGATGGTATATATGGACCTGAAACCTATAGGGCTGTACGGAGATTCCAAGCCAAAAATGGATTAAAGGTAGACGGAGTAGTTGGACCTCAGACAGCGGCAGCCTTGGGAATCAGGCTTTCAGGCACAAGGGCAGCCCAGGGTATCAATAGAAGATCTGATGAATATCTACTAGCCAGAGCTGTCCACGGAGAGGCTAGAGGGGAACCCTATATTGGTAAGGTTGCAGTGGCGGCGGTAATACTCAATAGGACTAGGAACCCCAAATTCCCCAATACAATAGCAGGGGTAATTTACCAGCCCTTAGCCTTTACTGCAGTAGCCGATGGACAGATCAACTTAACACCAGATAAGGATTCTATCAAAGCAGCCAGGGATGCCCTAAATGGTTGGGATCCTACCTATGGTTGTCTATATTATTGGAACCCAGCTACTGCCACCAGCAAATGGATCTGGTCTAGGAAGGTAACCCTTAAAATAGGTAAACACTGGTTTGGTATATAGGAGGTGATATAGTGGAAAGGAGAAGATGGTGGATAGCTCCAAGTATATTAGGCATAGCCCTTATGGTGGCATTGGTTTGGGGATTTAATGAAAAAACCGCCAAGGAAGAGCTAGGGGTGGCCTTGGAAAACCAATACCAGAGGCTCTTCTTCGATGTGAAAAAGCACGTGGAAAATGTCCAGGTGAATTTGTCCAAGGCCATGGTATCTAAATCCAGGGATCAAAATGTATTACTATTATCCCAAATCATGAATGAAGCCTATTTTGCCCAGGATAAATTGGGCCAGCTGCCCATAACCCATGCAGATACTGCCAATACGGAAAAATTCCTGAACCAGGTGGCAGATTATAGCTATTATCTAATTCAAAACCATTTGGCAGGCAAGCCCATAACCAATGAACAGATGGCAGCCTTGGCCAACCTTCTAGATAATTCAGCTACATTCAATAATGAGTTGGCAAAACTTCAATCTGAATTGGCAGACAAAAACTTCTTACTAGGCTCTCTCAGTCAAAGACAGGACAGGAAGGTCAAGGAAGGAAACGAGAAGATATTCCAAACTACCTTGGTCAATATAGAAAAGAATATGGCCCAAACCCCAGAACTAATATATGACGGCCCCTTTGCTGACCAGATGGTAAATAGAAAGCCTAGAGGATTGGGCCAGGGAGAGGTATCCAGAAGTGAAGCAGAAAGGATAGCCAGAGAATTCTTTGGAGCCAGCAATGTGGAGAGTGTAGAATCCTTTGAGGAAGGGAAGGATTCTTCGGAGGCAAGGATACCCGCCTATACCTTTAGAATACAGCCAAAGAATACCACTAGGGAATTATCAGTTTACATGGGTGTATCCAAGCAGGGAGGCAAGGTATTGTGGATGTCCAACCCAAGGCCAATAGGTAAGCATAAATTGACAGTAGAACAAGGCCAAACTAAGGCAGCAGAATTCCTTAGATCTAAAGGCTTTGAAAATGTGGAACTAAACTATTACCAGAAGTATGATGGAGGAGTCCTATACAATTTTGTAAACACAGAAGATGATATAACCATATATCCAGATTTGATAAAGGTAAGGGTAGCCTTAGACAATGGAGAAATAGTGGGATTTGATGCTTCCACCTATTACCTAAATCACCACGAAAGAAATATTGATAAGCCCCAATTGACTATGGAGGAAGCAAGAAAGAATGTAAAAACCGATTTTGAAATAACATCTTCCAGGCTGGCCCTAATTCCTAAGGGCAAGAATGAAATCCTCTGCTATGAATTTAGGGGAGAATATAGGGGCTCCGACTATCTGGTATATATCAACGCCATAAATGGAAATGAAGAGCAGATACTCCAAATAGTCCAAGACGACAATGGAACCTTAACCTTCTAATAAATAAAAAAGATTGTAAATTCCCCCTAATATTATACAATATAATAGAAGGGGGAATTTTACGTGGACAAAAAACCGATAGGAGTATTCGATTCAGGAATTGGCGGTCTTACAGTACTAAAGGAGATAATGGAACAACTTCCAGGAGAGGACATAGTATATTTTGGAGATACAGCCAGGATTCCCTATGGAACCAGATCCAAGGAAGTTGTGATCAAATACTTCTTTCAATCTGTGAGATTTTTGCTTACAAAAGGAATAAAAGCAATAGTAGTTGCTTGTAATACGGCTTCTGCCCTAGCCATGGAAGAGGCCCAAAAGGAATTCGATATACCCATAATAGGAGTAATTGAACCAGGAGCCAAGGCTGCAGTAGCCGCAACCAAAAATTCCATAATAGGAGTAATAGGTACAGAAGGGACTATAAATAGCAACGCTTACCAAAGCACAATAAGGAAGCTCTTGCCCAGTGCTGAAATAATAGGCATACCCTGCCCTCTATTTGTGCCCATAGTAGAAGAGGGATGGGAAAGCACAGATGTGGCCTATATAACCGCAAAGAAATACCTATTAGAGTTAAAGGAACACAATGTGGACTCCTTGGTACTAGGCTGTACCCATTATCCTCCCCTTAGATACACCATACAGAAGGTATTAGGAGATAATGTAACATTAGTCAATCCAGCCTATGAAACAGCAAAAGCAGCAAAGAGAGTGCTTCAGGATATGAATCTAATATCTGGCAGATTAGAAGGAGGTAAATGTGATTATTTTGTAAGCGACGATCCAGAAAAGTTTAAGAGAATAGGTGGAAATATACTGAGAAGGCAGATTACCTCCATTGAAAAAGTGGAAATTGAAAACCTATAGGCACCAATTGGTGCCTATAATTAGGCTTTGGGTGCCCAAAATTAAGCACAAGGAGGTATCCTATGGAGGATCTATTCTCTAAGGAAAATATATTGAACATATTAGACTACATAGAGGAAGGAATCCATATTATAGATAATAATGGCAAAATTATGTACTACAATCAATTTGCCCAAAGGATAGATGGAATAGAAAGGGACAAGGTAGTAGGCCGGCATTTACTGGAAGTGTATCCTTCCCTAACCCATGAAACTTCCACCCTGCTTACGGTAATAAGGACGGGAAAGCCCATATTTAATAAGGAGCAGACCTTTATAAACTACAAGGGGGAAAGGATAACCACCATAAATTCAACCATACCAATAAAAGACAAAGGAAAGATACTGGGAGCTGTAGAGATATCCAAGGATATAACCCAGGTTAGGGAAATGTCTGAAAAGATAGTAGACCTACAGAGCAAATTATACCCCAATAAGGCTGGTGAGGGGAAGGAAACGGCCAAATACACCTTCTTGGATATTATTGGGCAGAATAAGGAGATGTTAAGGTTAAAAAAGATAGCCCTACAGGCAGCCAAAACTGATGCCCCAGTCCTTATATATGGAGAAACAGGCACTGGCAAGGAACTATTCGTCCACTCCATACATAATGCCAGCCCTAGAAAGGATAAACCCTTCATTACCCAGAACTGTGCAGCTCTTCCCGCCAATCTACTGGAATCCATCCTATTTGGTACTGTAAAGGGAGGCTTTACAGGAGCAGAAGATAAACATGGCCTATTCCAATTGGCCAATGGGGGCACCCTATTTTTAGATGAAATAAACTCCATGCCTTTAGAACTCCAGTCCAAACTACTTCGGGTCCTTCAAGACGGAAACATTAGGCCCATAGGGGAAACTAAAAGCATCCATGTGGATGTAAGGATAATCACCGCCACCAATATCCCTCCAGAAAAGGCTGTAAAGGATGGGCTACTTAGAAAGGATTTATACTACAGGCTCAATGTAATAGGCTTTAAAATCCCCCCCTTAAGGGAAAGAAAAGACGACATCCCCATACTAACCCAGCATTTCATAGATAAGATGAACAAAAAATTGAACAAGTCTGTCACTGGAGTGTCAGAGGAAGTAATGGAAATATTTATGGCCCACCCCTGGGAAGGGAATGTAAGGGAACTGGAAAACCTAATAGAGGCGGTAATAAGCATTTTCGACATAGAAACCATAGACAAAAAACACCTGCCATCAAAATTCCGCAAGAAAACCCAATCCAATAGAAAATATTCCCTAAGGGAGATAATAGAGGAAAAGGAGAAAAACATAATACAAAAAGCCTTGGAAGAGGCAGAATACAACATATCCCACACAGCAGAGCTTCTAAAAATCCCTCGACAAACCCTCCAATACAAAATATCCAAATATAATCTAAAAAGACAATAATAACTTCCCTTTCCCGGTGCCAGGCACCGAAAAAGGGAAGTTATTTGCCTAATATTGGGCAGTAACAGGGAGCCCTTCAACTGTATATGTTAAATTATTAACTAAAACCTCCAATTTTTCCATATTCAAATTATTCAAAAAATTGGCATAAATTTTGCAAACCTAAACTATATAGAAATAAATATGGGAGGGATGGATATGAAAAAGGGATGTCCTTACGGTACCCATAGGGTATTAGAACCCAAGGGGGTATTGCCCCAGCCAGCACTTAAAATAGATAATACCATGGACATATACGATAACGAGATACTGATAGATGTGCAGACTTTAAATATAGACTCGGCCAGCTTTACCCAGATAAAGGAGGAGGCCAAGGGGGACAAGAAGGAGATAGCCCAGATTATGAAAAGGATAGTAAAGGAGAGGGGGAAGCACCAGAACCCAGTAACCGGCTCAGGAGGCATGCTGATAGGAAGGGTTGAAAAAATTGGTCCCGCCTTAGAAGGAAAGACAGATTTGAAGGTGGTGGACAATATTGCCACCCTGGTGTCCCTATCCCTAACCCCTTTGAGGATAGATGAGATATTGGAAATAAGGGAGGATATAGACCAGGTAGATATAAAGGGAAAGGCCATATTGTTTGAATCGGGAATATATGCAGTACTCCCTGAGGACCTGCCAGAGAATTTGGCCCTATCTGTATTAGATGTGGCAGGAGCACCAGCCCAAACGGCTAAACTTGTAAAACCAGGGGATACGGTGGTGGTACTGGGGGGAACAGGGAAATCCGGTATGCTTTGCCTATATGAAGCCAAAAAAAGGGCTGGAATTACTGGAAAGGTTATCTGCATTGGTTCCAGGGATGAAACCATTGCTCGGGTTAAAAGGGCTAATTTGGCTCATGTATACATAAAGGCCGATGCCACCAATGCCATTGAGGTAATGGAAAAGGTAAAGGAAGCCACCAATGGAGACATGGCAGATATAGTCATAAATACGGTCAATATTCCCAATACTGAGATGGCCAGCATCCTAATAAGCAAGGATGGAGGAATACTATATTTCTTCAGCATGGCTACCAGCTTCACCAAGGCAGCCCTAGGGGCTGAAGGGGTAGGGAAGGATATAACCATGATAATAGGCAATGGATACACAAAAGACCATGCAGCCATAGCCTTGGAGCTTATGAGGGAGAGCAGGGAATTGAGGAGTATTTTTGAGGAATTATACGCTTAAGCTGTGGGCAATTGAGAAAGGGGGGAGAGAGATGAGGTCTTACCAGGATATAGAATTGTGGAAGGAGGTTACAGATTCTGAGTGGAATGACTGGAGATGGCAGGTCAAAAATAGGATTACTAGTGTAGATATACTGAAGAAAATCATAAATATAAGCAAAGAGGAAGAAGAGGAGATAGAAGAGGTATTGAAGAAATTTAGGATGGGGATTACCCCCTATTATGCCTTACTCATAGATCCAGAGGATAAAAACTGTCCCATTAGAAAGCAGGCGGTGCCAAGTATCAAGGAAACCCATAGGGGGAGGGGGGATATGGTAGACCCCTTGGCAGAGGATAAGGATTCCCCAGTACCAGGGATTACCCATAGGTATCCAGACAGGGTCCTGTTTTTGATAACGGACCAGTGTGCCATGTATTGCAGGCATTGTACCAGGAGGAGGTTTACTGGCCAAAGGGATTCAGAGGCCCCAAAGGAAAGGATAGATAAGGGAATAGAATATATTAGAAATACCCCTCAGGTTAGGGATGTGCTCATATCGGGAGGGGACCCCCTATTGGTATCCGATGACAAATTGGAGTATGTAATAAGGAAATTGAGAAGTATCCCCCATGTGGAGATAATAAGGATTGGCAGCCGGGTCCCGGTAGTAATGCCCATGAGGATAACTGAGGATCTAGTCAATATGCTAAAGAAATACCACCCAATATGGCTCAACACCCATTTCAACCACCCTAAGGAGATTACCCGGGATTCAATGGAAGCGGCTAGAAAGCTGGCAGATGCTGGTATACCATTGGGAAACCAATCCGTATTATTAAGGGGGGTCAACGACTGCCCCCATATAATGAAGGAACTAGTCCATAAACTGGTAATGATGAGGATTAGGCCCTATTATATATACCAGTGTGACCTGTCCATGGGGATTGAACACTTTAGAACCAAGGTATCTAAGGGGATAGAGATAATAGAGGCCCTAAGGGGCCACACTTCTGGATTTGCAGTCCCCACCTTCGTAGTAGATGCCCCAGGGGGAGGAGGCAAGATCCCAATAATGCCCCAATATATGATAAGCCAATCCCCAGATAAGGTGGTTCTGAGAAATTATAAGGGGGTCATAAGCACCTATATAGAACCCCAGTTTATAGAAGAAGAATGTAATTGTCCGGAATGTAGAAAAGAGAGAGAAAAATATACAGTTGAAGTAAATATAGGATAAATATAAAAAATATGGGTACCTGATTCATACATTTGCCTTAAGGGGGTAATGTTTTGGTGCTACTAGATTTGATTTATGGTAAATATAAAACAGTTTCCATAGTGGGGCTGGCTAAAAATACAGGCAAAACGGTGGCTTTAAACCATATTATCCAGGAGGCTGCAGGCAGGGATATGGTTTTAGGCCTTATTTCCACTGGCCGGGATGGGGAGGCCATAGATTTGATCACTGAAAAGGAGAAGCCCCAGATATATGTGGAAGCTGGTAGCATAATTGCCACTACCAGCCTGCTCCTACCCTTGGCTGAGGCCACTATAGAAATAATAAAGGCAACAGAACATAGGACTCCCCTAGGGGAGGTAGTAATAGGTAGGGTAATAGATGGGGGATATGTCCAGATAGGAGGCCCTCAGACTGCTGCAGGCATCAGGGAAGTGGTCAATACAATCCTTGGCCTAGGGGCAGACCTGGTTTTAATAGATGGGGCAATGGACAGAAGAGCCTCTGCAGCTCCTAGTATAAGCCAGGCCACCATCCTGTCCACTGGAGCTGTTTTAAGCAGGGATATGGATAGGGTAATAGAAGAGACCCTACATATGGTCAATCTTTTCAGCCTTCCTGCCATAGAAGACTACAGGGAAAGGGAAATTATTAAAAGGGCCTTTATGAAGGGGCAGGTAGCCATAATGGATAAGGGTTTAAACATAGCCCCTATTCCAATAAAGACCCCATTAAATTCAGGTACTATAATTGGAAATCACATAAAAGATGATACCAAATACCTACTCATCCCCAGCTCCCTGGCAACAAGCACAGTAGAGGGAATAATCAATTCCGGAGGGGAATATAGGAATATATATATAGTTGTAGCAGATGGCACCAAAATATTCATCCCATGTCAAGAATGGCTAAAATTTATGCAGCAGGCTGTCAAGGTCAAGGTGCTAAATCCCATTAATATAGTGGCCATAACCATCAACCCTTACTCCCCGGAAGGCTACTATTTTGATCCTAAGGAATTTTTGGATAAAACCAGGTATTATATTGAAGATATTCCTGTGGTGGATCTAATGCTTGGGGTGAATTGGGGGTGAATAGTGTGATATCTATAAATAAAGGGATAAAAAAGTCTCCCCATTACCAATACCTAATAGATAGGATAAATACCAAAACCCCTATGGCAAGGTCTATAAGGAAAATATGAAATCATTAATCCAGGAGAATAAGGAAATATTAATGGAAAACTGGAAAGGGCAGAATACTACACCACCTACATACTTAACCTATATGAGCATTAAATATTCCATTGCACCTACGGATAGGATAAATATACTGGAGGGGAAGATACTGGACCTACAGACCGGGAGATAGAGGAAGAAAGAGGAGGGGATAGCTTGTCCAAATTAAACCTTGACCAAAACTTAATCAACAGCTGCAGAAATTATGCCAAAAAAATAGCTGATGATGTGCAGGCCTTTATAGATCAGCATACCACCACCTCTACAGAAAGGGCTGTGGTTAGGTTGTTGGGAATAGATGGAGTGGATGAAATAGGCAGGCCCCTACCCAATCTACTTATAGATAATATAAAAGAAGGAAAGGGACTAGGCCGGGGAGCTGCCTTTTGGTTAAGCAATGCCATAATCCAAACTGGATACAGTCCCCAGGAGATAGGGGAGAAAATATCCCTAAAGGAGCTGGACATTACCCGCCTACCAATAGCCAGTGAGGAAAAAATAAGGGATACCATATTGGAACTAGCAGAAGGAACCACAGAAAAAATTAAAAACAATCGGGAAAGGAGAAAGGAACTCATATCCAGATTAGGAGAGGGTCCAATGCCCTACATATATGTAATAGTGGCTACAGGCAACATATATGAGGATATAGTCCAGGCCCAGGCTGCAGCTAGGCAAGGGGCGGATATAATAGCTGTCATAAGGACTACAGGCCAAAGTTTACTGGATTATGTGCCCTACGGTGCCACTACAGAAGGCTTCGGAGGAACCTATGCCACCCAGGAAAACTTCCGCCTTATGAGGAAGGCTTTGGATGAAGTTGGGGAGGAGATAGGCCGTTATATTAGGCTTACCAACTACTGTTCTGGCCTATGCATGCCTGAGATTGCCGCCATGGGAGCCCTGGAAAGGCTGGATATGATGTTAAATGACGCCCTATATGGAATCCTATTTAGGGACATAAATATGCAAAGAACCCTAATAGACCAGTACTTTTCAAGGGTGATAAATGGCTTTGCAGGGATAATAATAAATACAGGGGAGGACAATTACCTAACCACCGATGATGCAGTGGAAGCGGCCCATACAGTACTGGCCTCCCAATTTATAAATGAGCAATTTGCCTTCAAGGCGGGAATTCCCGAAGAGCAGATGGGATTAGGCCATGCCTTTGAAATGGATCCAGACCTAGAAAATGGCTTTCTGTACGAAATAGCCCAGGCCCAGATGGCCAGGGAGATATTCCCCAAAGCCCCTCTAAAATACATGCCCCCCACCAAGTACATGACAGGTAATATTTTCAAAGGCCATGTTCAAAATGCCATGTTCAACCTGGCATCCATAATGACCAATCAAGGAATCCACCTATTGGGAATGCTGACGGAAGCCATCCACACTCCCCATTTACACGACAGATACCTGTCCATAGAAAGTGCCCAATATATATTCAATAATGCCAGGGATCTAGGAAATGAAATCACCTTCAAAGAGGGGGGCCTTATCCAAAGAAGGGCAGGAGAGGTACTTGAAAAGGCAGAAAAACTTCTAAAGGAAATAGCCCAAAAGGGCCTATTTGCCAGTATAGAGGAAGGGAAATTTGCCGGAATAAAAAGATCCAGAACTGGGGGCAAGGGATTGGACGGGGTAGCTAAAAAGGAGGAATCCTATTTTAATCCCTTCATCCAACTAATGGTTGGAGGTGAAAGGAATGCTTGATCTTACCAGGGTAAAACCCTATGGGGATACCTTAAACGACGGAATGGTTCAAATTAGCTTTACACTTCCAGTCCCCTATGGGGATAGGGCCACAGAAGCTGCCCGAAGGCTGGCTATAAAGATGGGATTGGAGGAGCCTTCCCTAGTATACTCTAAAGATCTAGGCCAGGGCTATACCTACTTTATACTATATGGAAAGTGTAGCCACACCATAGACTATACCAAAATAAAGGTGCCCCAGGTGAAATTGGAGAAGATGGATAAGGGGGAAGTGGAAGACTATATAAGGGACAATATAAAGAGGGATGTGGTGGTAATAGGGGCCTGTACTGGGACTGACGCCCATACCGTAGGCATAGATGCCATAATGAATATGAAGGGATATGGAGGCCATTTTGGATTGGAAAGGTATGAGGGTATCAGGGCCTATAATCTAGGCAGCCAGGTCCCCAATGAAGAATTGGTGGCCAAGGCCATAGAATTAAAGGCAGATGCCATCCTGGTATCCCAGGTAGTAACCCAAAAGAATGTCCACATATCAAACTTAACCCAATTGGTGGACCTATTGGAGGCGGAGGGGATCAGGGATAGAATAATACTAATCTGTGGAGGGCCTAGGATCTCCCATGAACTGGCCAAGGAATTAGGCTATGATGCGGGATTTGGGCCTGGTACTTTTGCAGAGGATGTGGCCAGCTTCATAGTTAGGGAAATGGTAAATAGGAAATTGATATAGGAAATATTACAAATATATTACAAATAACTTCCTTTTTCAGGTGCCTGGCACCAGGAAAAGGAAGTTATTTTATTTAATGGTTAACAATAAATACATCGAATTTGTTGACTATTCTATTTTTTTCATCTATAATAATACTATATTTTACAAATTTACAGAAAGGAGTAACAGAATGAACAAAAGACAAGCACAAGAATTCAAGCCCTATATAGCAGCAGATAGAGTAATGCCAGAATTTACACCTACTGCAATAATTATAGGTATTATAATGTCTGTAGTATTTGGTGCTGCAAATGCCTATATAGGACTTAGAGTTGGTATGACAATTAGTGCATCTATTCCCGCCGCTGTAATATCCATGGGTATTATCCGTGGTATTATGAAGAGGGATTCTATATTAGAAAACAATATGGTTCAAACTATAGGTTCTGCTGGGGAATCCTTAGCAGCAGGGGCCATATTCACACTTCCAGCATTATTCATCTGGTCCCAAGAGCTGGGAATGGCAGAGCCTAGTCTAATAAGGATAATTGTAATATCCTTGGCAGGAGGAATTCTAGGAGCCTTGCTAATGCTACCTTTAAGAAAGGCTCTAATAGTAAATGAACACGGGGTTCTTCCTTATCCTGAAGGAACAGCCTGTGCAGAGGTACTAATAGCTGGTGAAACTGGTGGTACAAAGGCTAAGACTGTTTTCTCAGGACTAGGAATTGGTTCCTTGTTCAAATTCATCACAGATGGAATAAAACTATTCCCATCAGAAATCGAATGGGCAATACCTGGCTACAAAGGTGCAGCCATAGGTATGGACACCCTACCAGCCCTATTAGGGGTAGGTTTTATAGTAGGACCTAAAATAGCTGCCTACATGCTATCAGGAGCTGTGCTAGGTTGGTTTGTCCTAATACCCCTTATGACCCATTTAGGTCAATATATTCCTGATATTATTTACCCAGCGACAGTGCCCCTAAGTGAGCTAGACTACTGGGGTCTATGGAGTAACTATATTAGATATATAGGGGCCGGTGCAGTAGCCTTTGGAGGAATTCTATCCCTAATCAAATCCTTGCCATTGATAATTAGAACATTCAAGGAAGCAATGGGTGGATTAAGGGATACCGCCGGAGCTACTTCCACCTTAAGAACAGAAGAAGATATGTCAATTAAAGGTGCCTTTATAGCCATATTAGCTATAGTAGTATTCATAGGAATAACAGACTTTATCCCAGTTGGAATTCCAGGAGCGTTAATTATAGCCATATTTGGATTCTTCTTTGCAGCAGTATCTGCAAGGCTGGTAGGTCTAGTAGGTAGCAGTAATAACCCAGTATCAGGGATGACTATTGCAACTTTACTAATTACTTCTATCATATTTAAATCCATTGGGTTTGATGGTGAAGCAGGTATGATTGGTGCCCTAGCTGTAGGTTCTGTAATCTGTATCATATCAGCCATGGCAGGAGATATGTCCCAGGACCTAAAGACAGGATTCTTAGTAGGGGCAACTCCAAAGAAACAACAATATGGAGAATTAATAGGTTCAGTATCAGCTGCCCTTGTAATAGGATTTGTATTGATCCTACTAAATAAGGCTTGGGGCTTTGGTTCAGCAGAATTACCAGCACCACAAGCTACCCTAATGAAACTAGTTATTGAAGGGGTAATGAGTGGAAACCTACCATGGGCCTTGGTATTCATGGGAGTGGGTATTGGTATATTTGTAGAACTATTGGGTATTCAAATACTACCCTTTGCAGTAGGCCTATATCTACCAATCCACTTAAGTACACCAATTATGCTAGGTGGAATTATTAGAGGTCTACTTGAAAAGAGAAAAGAAAATGAAGATACTATCAGAAGAAAAGTTGATGGTGGAGTACTATTCTCCTCAGGACTTATTGCTGGAGAAGGTTTAATAGGTATACTATTGGCAGTATTGGCCATAATACCAGTAGGAGGCACAACTCTAGCTGATAAGGTGGCCTTTGGCAACTATGCACTAGGCCAATGGGGTTCACTAGTATTCTTCGGAGGCTTGGCCTTACTACTAATCAAAAATTCCTTCTTGGCTAAAGTAGAAGAATAATCAGGGGAGAAGTATGTTCAAAAGGAATAAAAAGGATAGAAACTATTTAGACTATATACCAAAAAAATCGGATAAGGTCCATTGGATAACCAAAGAAGGTGGGCTGGTCCAGATAATAATATACAGGGATTCCCTCTTTGAGAGGGTAGTGAGAAAGCTATTTTTCACCCCCGATAAATTTAGATTGGATCTGGATAAGATGGGCTCCTTCATATGGAAGCATATAGATGGTAAAAATACCCTATATGAAATAGCCCAACTGGTCAAAGGGGAATTCCAGGAAGAGGCAGAGCCCCTATACGAAAGGCTTATCCAGTATATGAATATTCTAAAAAATAATAAATTAATCGACTTTCTATAAAAATAACTTCCCTTTTTTGGTGCCAGGCACCCAAAAGGGGAAGTTATTTTTTAGTGAAGTAAAGGGAGAGTCTCCCTTGGGAATATTCAGGCATTACCAGGTAAGGAATTTTTAATGAGGAGGAAATTATACAATTATAACAAATTTTTACTAAATTAGATAAAAGTTCATTCTAACTATTGTAAAATTATTGACAATATAGTACAATAGTCCTAGAGACAATAGGATTATAGGACCAGTTGGAGGTGTATCTATGGCAGTAAAATTAGATAATAGCTCTAATAGATGGATCAGGAGTCAATCCAGTACTGTGGATAAGGAACTTGAAAAAAAGCAAAGGATAATATATTCCAACCTTACAGGGATCATGAAAGGGAAAATATAGACCTATCCAAGGCAGTAGACATAGAGATTGCAGTCAAGGATATAAACAGCCTAAACTATTATGAGGCCAAGGTGGAGGATTTGGTAGATAATACCTTCTATATATCCTCCATTAAATTAATTC
>JAAYEM010000020.1 GCA_012728725.1 Tissierellia bacterium
CCAAAAGGGGAATTGTTCCTGCCACTCATCATAGGTATTGTAGGTCCAGTACCTTCCCTCATGAAAGTTTTTCCCTTCCCTCTTATTTATCTCCAGCCAATAGTGAACCTGCTGCAATACAATTGCCTCATTTAAACCTAAAACAGTAGCCACATGCTTATCCAATACTATGGGATGCCTATCAAATAAAATGGCCATTATAAAACCTCCTTATATCCTTCTACTTAATAAATAGAAATATAGGGAGGATTTTACTATTTAAATATAAAAAATTACATACATTCAAAAACACTGTAACATAATTAAATTCTAGGGTA
Organism: Tissierellia bacterium; assembly: GCA_012728725.1. Classification (GTDB taxonomy): domain Bacteria; phylum Bacillota; class Clostridia; order Tissierellales; family Tepidimicrobiaceae; genus JAAYEM01. The sequence goes on from JAAYEM010000020.1 coordinate 318, forward strand.
TAATACATTTAGGAAATACATATTTTTTGTAAGATTATGGGGAAATATGACAGTGGAGGAATTTGTAGTAAGTGAATGTAGGTTGTTTAATAAGAATTTTAGGAGCCACTTTTTATAGCTGAATACTAAATATTAAGAGTGTAGGAATTATAATATTTTTTTGGGAGGAAAATGCAATGAAAAAAGACCATATATCAGACCAAGGATATCGAGGGGATGATAAGCTGCTTATAGGCTTATTGTTGGCTGTTACCACCTTTGGCATGTTTGCCCAGACCATGCTCAATATTGCCACAACCATCCGTATGGATCTGGGAATTAGCGTAGATGCCAGCAATACTGCTGTAAGCTTGGCGGCTTTGTTTTCCGGTTTGTTTATAGTAGTGCTAGGTAGTTTTGGGGATAGGTTTGGCCGGATTAAGATGACCAAAATTGGATTGGTTTTGAGCATAATAGGTTCCTTTTTAATAGCCATATCACCAAGGGGAACTGCTATATACTTACTTATTGGCCGGGTAATCCAGGGGATTTCTTCAGCCTTTATCATGCCCAATGCATTGGCCATAATAAAGGCCTACTATGAGGGCCCTGCCCGTCAAAGGGCTGTTAGTGTATATTCCATTGGCTCCTGGGGTGGTTCCGCCCTAAGCTCCATATTTGGTGGGATTGTTGCTTCCAGCCTGGGTTGGCGTTGGGTTTACTGGATTTCTATAGGAGTTGCTGTAATCAGCTTCCTATTAATTTTAGGAGTACCAGAAAGCAAGAATCCACCTGGTGATAGGAAGGCTGGTTACGATATTCCTGGAATTATAACCTTTATGATAGGAATGCTGGCCCTAAATATATTGATCAATCAGGGAGGAAATGTAGGCTGGTTGAGCCCAATGACTTTAGGCCTTGGCCTAGCAACAGCTATTGCATTTGTAATATTCTACATGGTTGAAAGGAATAAGGAAGAAGCCTTTATCGACTTTAATATATTTAAAAATAAGACCTACAAGGGAGCTACCATTTCAAATTTCCTCTTAAATAATGCTGCTGGGACCTTGATTGTTACCCTATCCCTAGTCCAATTGGCAGCAGATTTGACCTCTTTACAGGCTGGTTTCTAAACTATAGGCTACCTTATAGGAATCCTAATTGCCATCAAGGTAGGGGAGAAGCTATTGCAGAAATGGGGTCCCAGAAGACCTATGGTTTTAGGCTGTACAATTACAGGTCTTGGTATTTTCCTAAATGCCTTTACCCATCTGTTGACTGCCCAGTACAAGGTGGTGGCTACAATTGGATTTACCTTCTTTGGAATTGGATTAGGCCTGTATGCCACCCCATCAGCGGATGCTGCCTTGACTTCAGTGCCTCAGGAAAAGGCAGGGGCTGCATCGGGGATCTACAGGATGACATCTGCATTAGGGGCTGCCATTGGGATAGCCATTTCAGCTGCCATATTTACAGGCCTCAGTATGGAGCAGGTAACCTTTGTGGAAGGATTTTTTAGAGGCCGAACTGACAATATATCCATCCGCTATGCAGCTATAATAGCCCTGGCCTTTAACCTGTTTGTAACCATGTTGGCCATAATTTCCATATTGCTAACGGTTCCAAGAGGAAAGCCTGGCCCAAAGGATGAAAGGGCCTAGGCCATAAGGATAGAAAACTCCTTTCTAGTTTGAATCCTTTGATTCTGACTGAAAGGAGTTTTTTCAGTTTCACTTCAGACTTATATTGTATTATATATATAGGGATAGTGGAGGTGAAAGGCTTGCGGATACTAATTGTGGAAGATGAAAAACTGCTGGCGGATTCCATCAAGTCCTTGTTGACCAAAAAGGGTTTTGAGGTGGATGTGGCCTACGATGGAGAAAGTGGAAAGGAATATGCAGAGTTGGGGATATATGATCTATTGATACTAGATATTATGATGCCTAAAATGGATGGTTATGAACTAGCCAGAAGGATCCGGGAAAGGAAGATAGGGACTCCTATACTTATGCTAACGGCCAAATCAGAGGTGGAGGATCGGATTACAGGCTTAAATTCCGGTGCAGATTATTATCTAACCAAGCCCTTCGATACCAGGGAATTATTAGCCTGTATCAATGCCCTATTGCGGAGGCAGGGGGCCCAGGTAGATGAGCTAAAATTTGGTAATACAAGCCTGGACCTTTCATCAGCTATGCTTATCTGTGGGGAGAACAGCATCCGCCTTTCTGCTAAGGAGTTTGAAATAATGCGGATCCTTTTTCAGGCTCAAGGGAAGATCCTTTCCAAGGACATGATCCTTACCAAGGTATGGGGCTATGATTCCGATGCAGTGGAAAACCATGTAGAGGTATATATAGGTTTTTTGAGGAAAAAGCTGGCCAGCATTGATTCCAATGTTTGTATAATGACAGCCCGCAAGTTAGGATACTATCTGGAGGTAAAGGATAATGATTAGGAAACTGCAGATTAAGTTTGTTATCATCAATATGAGCATTGTAACCATTATGCTATGTGTTATTTTAGGTTTAGTATACCATTTTACAAAGGTTAATCTGGAGAATGAGAGTATCAACATGATGGAAAATATTGCCAGACAGCCCTTCCGTTTGCAAAATCCCAATGAACTAAGGGGGGATGTTAGGCTACCTTATTTTATAATCCAGATTGGCCTTAGGGGGGAGCTTTTGGCTACTGGTGGAGGATACTATGATCTTTCTGACAAGGAGTTTTTAGATCACCTTATAAAGGTGGTAATCAGGTCCCCTAAACCCTTTGCAGTAATTGAAGAATACAATTTGCGCTATTATCGACTGGACACCCCCTTAAGCTATTATTTTGTATTTTCGGATATTTCAAGTGAAAGGGCAACCCTCAACAATATGATGAAAACCTGCCTAATAATCGGCATCCTCAGCTTCTTTATCTTTTTAGCCATAAGTATCCAGCTGTCCAAATGGGCTGTAAGGCCGGTGGATTTGGCCTGGAAGCAGCAAAGGCAGTTTGTTGCCGATGCCTCCCATGAATTGAAGACCCCCCTTACCGTCATAATAACCAATGCAGAGCTAGCCCAGAGCCAGGACTATGATGAAGAGAGTAAGGGAAGGTTTATAAATAGTATCCTTACCATGTCCAATCAAATGAGATCTTTAATAGAAAAGATGCTGGAGCTGGCTCGGGCGGATAATGCGGATTTAAGGGAGACCTTTGAAATAGTAGATTTTTCAAGGTTAATTTCCAATGGGATCCTCCCCTTTGAACCGCTATTCTTTGAGAAGGGATTGGCCTTAGAAGCTGACATAGATGAGGGTAAAAAGCTTAGGGGGGAAGAGGGTCAACTCTGCCGGGTATTGGATGTTTTACTGGACAATGCCCAAAAATATTCAAAAGCTGGGGGAAGGACCTGGGTAATATTAAAAAGGCATGGAAGGAAGCGCTGCCTCCTATCGGTAGCCAATGAAGGGGAGGCTATAAGTCCAGAGGAGGCTGAGAACATATTCAAACGCTTTTACAGGGGGGATAAGGCCCGAAGTAGGACTGGCAGTTTTGGATTGGGCCTTTCCATTGCAGAGAGCATAGTGACCCAGCACAGGGGAAAAATCTGGGTGGAAAGCAGGGATGGAGTCAATTCCTTTTATGTGGAATTGCCCTGTATTTAGGCAGAAAAGGGATGAAGGAAATAGTAGACCTTCATCCTTTTTATATGGATACTCAACCCCTTCCTTTAAATGTAAATTGTTTTTCAGATTAATTTCAGCTTTAAATATTATAATCATTATGGCAAGTATAGAGATAAGAGGTGGTTAGGATGATATCCGTTGAAGGCTTAACCAAATGTTATGGTGATATTGTAGCTGTTGATAATGTTTCCTTTCAAATTGAGGAAGGCCATGTGTACGGCCTTTTAGGCCCTAACGGTGCTGGAAAGACTACCATAATGAATATAATGACTGGGTGTTTGTCAGCTACTGAAGGTAGTGTGCGGATTTATGGTCATGATATATTTGAAGAAGCTAATGAGGCCAAGAGATTGATTGGCTATCTTCCTGAACAGCCCCCTTTGTATATGACAGATACCCCCTTGGAATATTTGAAGTTTGTAGGGGAAGCCAAGGGACTCCGGGGGGCTAAGCTTAAAGGTCAGATTGATGAGGTAATCCATAAGACTAAAATTGGTCATGTGAAAGGTAGGCCCATTTCATCCCTATCCAAGGGCTATAAGCAGAGGGTGGGAATAGCCCAGGCCCTACTGGGGAATCCCAAGGTAATAATACTAGATGAGCCAACAGTAGGCCTTGATCCTATTCAGATCGTTGAAATCCGGGACCTTATAAAGGAATTGGGAAGGAGTCATACGGTTATATTCAGTTCCCATATCCTTTCTGAAGTCCAGGCAATTTGCGACCAGGTACTGATTATTTCAAAGGGGAAGCTTATTGCCTTTGATGAGCCTAAGAATCTTGAAAAATTATTGCTGGCACCAAATGAGATCCTAATCACTACCGATGCCAGGGAGAAAGAAATTAAGGATATATTAGCTGATATGGACCATATTGTGGATATGGATATTGAAGAAGGGGACTATACTGTGGCCCATATTAAAATAGACCATGAGGATATATATGAAGTTTCCCGCCAAATATTCTTTGGATTTGCTCATAAGGGCAAGGCACTAGTGGAGATGTCCTTGAAGAAGACTGATCTTGAAGATATATTTATTGAACTTACGGGAGGAAGTGAATCCCAAGAAGCTACAGAGAGGGAGGAGGTTAAGCAATGATTGCAGTATTAAAGCATGAATTGAGGATGTATTTTTATTCCCTTACAACCTATGTGTTTGGAGCCCTGCTCCTTGCTTTTGTAGGTGTAGGGGCTGTTTTATATAATATACAGGCAGCGGTTAGCAATTTTGAATTTGTACTTAATTTTGGCAGCCTCATATTTGTAATAATAGTTCCAATTTTGACCATGCGGGTTATTGCAGAGGAAAGAAAGCAGAAGACAGATCAGCTACTCTACTCCCTGCCAATCACTACCAGCCAGGTGGTAATTGGAAAATATTTGGCATTACTCCTGATTTACTTAATCCCCTTGTGCCTAATCTCCATTTATCCTTTGATTTTTGCCCAGTTTGGAGAGGTCTATTTGCCTACAGCCTACGGATCTATTTTGGCTTTCTTCATTATGGGCAGTGCCCTCATTGCCATTGGGGTATTTATTTCCTCCTTAACTGAAAATCAGGGATTTGCTGCAGGTATTGGTATTGCCATTATTCTACTTAATTACTATAGTGTTAGGTTATCAGAATATGTATCCTCAAAGGCTAGGGGTTCAGTTATAGCCATGGTAATCCTCATAGTTCTACTGGGAGCTATTATAAAGTATTTGACTAAAAACAACCATGTAGCCTATGGGGTTTCTGCTCTACTTATGGCAGGGGTTGTGATTACCTATTGGGTAGACAGCAGCAAGTTGGAAGGATTATTGCCCCATATAATGAGAAAATTGTCCCTATTTGAAAGGTTTAATGCCTTTGTAAATGGGGTTTTTGATATGACGGCCATTGTATACTATTTGACGGTTATCCTATTCTTCTTATTCCTGTCAGTCCAGTCCCTGGAGAAAAGGAGGTATAACTAATGGATAAATTAGAAGTCCTCAAAAAATCCTGGCAAAGGGAAAAGGATAAGATTGCCCTCCGAGGTGGCTCCTATTCCCTTATAATGACTGCAATAGTACTGGCCATATTGATAATGGTAAATGTATTGGTATCTTCCTTGCCTACCCCCCTTACCAGGTATGATATTAGTGCAGAAAAGCTTTATTCTATTACCAGCAATACCAAGGTGGTAGTAAACGGCCTAGAGGAGGATGTTACTATATACTGGATAGTCCAATCTGGGGAGGAGGACCATATTATTGAAAACCTATTGGATAAATACGATAGCCTATCAGACCATATAAGGGTAGAAAAGAAGAATCCCGATGTTTACCCTACCTTTGCTAAACAGTATACCCATGAAAGGGTTAAGAACAACAGTTTAATAGTGGAAAGCGGGGAGCGGAGCCGCTTCATTAGCTATGATGATATATACATTAGGGAACCAAACATATACACCTTTTCCAGCAGCACCTATTTTGATGGGGAAGGGGCTATAACCTCGGCCATAGATTATGTGACCAGGGAAGAACTGCCCCAGCTATATCTACTAGAGGGCCATGGGGAGGCAGAACTTCCATCTGCCTTTAAGGAACAGATAGAAAGGGATAATATTGAGATCAATACCCTTTCCTTGCTAAAGGTGGATTCCATTCCAGAGGATGCAGCTGCCATTATGATATATGCACCAGAAAGCGATATTTCCCATAAGGAGAAGGATTTGTTGGCAGATTATGTGAAAGAGGGGGGAAAACTTCTAGTAGTTGCTGGTCCTACTGAGGATGGGATCTTGGAAAATCTATATGCCTTACTAGCTGATTATGGAGTAAAGGCCCATGAAGGCATTGTAGTAGAAGGGGCAAGGGAGCATTATGCCTTCCAGACACCCTTAATGCTCTTGCCGGAGATGAAAAAGAGTGAAATTACTGACCCCCTTATTGAAGAGAATTATTATCCCCTTATGCCAGTATCTATAGGATTGACCATAGATGAGGCAGCTGCAGGAGGCAGGGTAACTTCCCTCCTTAATACTTCCCAGTCAGCCTTTAGCAAACTGGCAGGCTTTAATATTTCCACCTATGAGAAGGAGGAAGGGGATATAGATGGTCCCTTTGCAGTGGCAGTATCCGTAGAAAGCGGCCAGGATGGCAAGATGGTTTGGTTTACATCTTCAAGCTTTTTGGAAGACATGTATAACGCCTATTCATCTGGTGCCAATGTGAATTTGGGGATGAATGCCCTATCCTACCTAATAGGAGAAAGGGAAGCGGTGGCCATCCGCAGCAAGTCACTAGATTATGAATACTTGACCATCAGCGATTCCACATCCTTTATGCTGAAGGTCATAATGATTGGCCTATTTCCAATACTGTATCTTGCCATTGGCATTTATGTAATTATAAGGAGAAGGAGGTTGCAAAGTGAAGCGGTCTAAAAAAATATATATATTACTGCTTATTTTAGCGGTCACCTCCATTGCCACCTATGCTGTTAGGCAGTATGAAGAGCATAAGGAAAAGATTAAGAATAAGGAAGAGATTATACTGGAAATACCCAAGGATTCGGTGACTGCCCTATCCTGGGAGTATGAAGGGGAGGATAAAAGGGAAAAGTTTTCCTTCCACAAGGAGGATAAATGGCTCTATGATGAAGATGAGGCCTTCCCCGTAGATGAAGACAAGATAGATGAGCTTTTAGGCCTCTTTGAGGAGCTTAAATCCTCCTTCATAATTGAAGATGTAGAGGATTACGGCCAGTACGGTTTGGAGGATCCCGCCTGTACCATCCATTTGGAAACGGAGGAAAAATCCTATGAAATATTGGTGGGGGACTTTAGCATAATGGACTCCCAACGCTATGTGTCCATTGGGGATGGAAATGTATACTTGGTAAAGGAGGACCCCATGGATTATTTTGAAGTACTTATTAGCGATTTAATGGACCACGATGAAACCCCCATATTTAGTTTAAATGTAAGTAGGATTCAGTTTGAAGGTATAGAAAATTACACCATAATATATGAAGAGGACAGTGGTAAGTCCTACAATGAAGATGATGTATACTTTGCCCAGAGGGAGGGGAAAAGCCTTCCCCTTGATACCTACAGGGTAAACAGCTATTTAAGGGATATCACCCACTTAAATCTAAAGGACTATGTAAGCTACAAGGCAGGTGAAGAGGAACTTAGCAAATATGGTTTGGACCATCCAGAATTGACTATAAGGGTAGACTACACCTATGAAGATGAGGATGGGGAAGAGGTATCTGATACCTTTGTACTCAATATAAGCCGGGATCCAGAGGAGAAAAAGGCTTTAGAGAAGGCTTCAGAGAAGAGATCTGAAAAGGAGGATGAGTCTGAGGAAGAGGAGATTACAGCCTATGCCCGAGTGGGCAATTCTAAGATAATATATAGGATTGAAGGAGAGGACTACAAGAATCTGATAGCTGCCTCCTATAACCATTTCAGGCATGAAAAAGCTTATTATGGAGCTTTTGATGATATAAAAGAGATCCATATTTCCCTAGAGGGGAAGGACTATACCATAACTAGCAAGGGTAAAGGGGATAAGCGGACCTATTATTATGGGGAAGAGGAGTTGGAAATTGATGATTTTAAGGGAGCATTGGAAAATCTAAAGGCAGACTCCTTTACCCAAGAAAGGCCTAGGGATAAAAAGGAAATAGGACTTAAGCTCCACTTAGACCATGAAAATTTCCCAGAAATATCCATTGACCTATACCGCTATGACGGCTCCCACTGCCTGGCAGTAATCGATGGAGAGACTGTATCACTTATTAAACGCTCTAATGTGGTGGATCTCATTGAGGCGGTCCATGCTATTGTATTGTAAACTTAGTGCCAGGTCCCAACTTACTAACTTATTCACCCAGCATCAGCCAATTTAGGTTGATGCTGGGTGTTTTTATAAATTAGAAGTTAGTGGGGGTTGCAATATTTAATTTTGATTGTTTAGAAGGGGATTTTAGATTATAATCAAACTGGGTAATTTTTTAGTATATATTCCCTATTACCTGCTATGTATGGTAGGTCTCATACCAGGGAGGGCCAGCAGAATAGAAATATATTTTTCAAAGGATTGGGTATCTATAGAAGGAATGATAATACATTGAAATTAGAAGGGAATAAAGGGTTAAAATAATCTCATTATCTAAAAGTTACATAATACAATTTAAATTTAACAAAAGATGAGGTGGGATTATGAGGGGAAGACATATATTTGAGGCAATAGAAAAGTCTGATAAATTTCCTAAAATGCCCAAAGAGTTAAGTGATATTGTAAATATGATACAGGTACCAGAGGAAACAGATATTGATGAACTAGCAGATAGGATTAAAAATGTGGTAGACTTGGAATCCATGATAATGGATTTTATAAATTCGGAGTTTTTTAAGGCGCCCAAAAAGGTAACCTCCTTAAAGGAAGCCATAATTTTTTTGGGAATGAATACCATGCAGGTTATTATACTTGCACAGATTGTAAACTGTTTATTCCCTAAAGAAGACCCTGAATCATGCACCTACCAAAAAATATGCTATTTGAAACATACAGTGGGGACTGCAGTGGCAGCTACTGCCCTTTCGGAATGGTTGGGAGAAGAAAGTAGATCTGATAAATATGAATTGTTTGCATACGGGGTATTGCATGATATAGGGGTTGTCCTATATGAAGTTTGCCTTCCTGAAATGGTAGATAAGGTTCAAGATATAATTATAAGGGGCAATCATCCAGTGGTGGCAGAGAGAATTGCATTTGGAGGGATAGATCATACGGATATAGGGGCCTGGTTTTGCAGGAAGTTAAATTTCCCTCCCAATATAGTTGATATTATTGAAAACCATCACTGGCCCAAAAAGTCTACCAATATAAATAAAATCATGTATATAATCAGTGTGGCAGATTATATCAGCCACCTATACTATAGGGATTTCTTGATAAAAAAGAAGGTTGAAAAACCCATTAAGATATATATGCCGCCCAATCCTCTTAATATACCCCATGAGGTAATAGATGAAATACTCTGCAGACTACCTGGTCTTGTTGATGAAACCCTAAGGCTATTTAAGAGGTTTTAAAGGCATGAAAAGGAGGTTTAATCTTATTATAAACATAAAGGAGGATGACAATTGGTATTTATTTCATGGAATATTGATTCATTAAATGCTGCATTGACAGGTACTTCCAATAGGGCCAAATTATCAAGAGATGTATTAGATACCATTATAGAGCATGATCCTGAGGTTATTGCCCTTCAGGAGACCAAACTACCCAGTACTGGCCCGAGTAAAAAACATTTGGAAATACTGGGGAATATGTTTCCTAATTATGAAATTGTGTGGAATAGTTCCGTAGAGCCTGCCCGTAAGGGATATGCTGGTACCATGTTTTTATATAAGAAGCACCTATCACCTACTGTTACCTTCCCTAAAATTGGGGCACCGGACACCATGGATTATGAGGGAAGGATCATCACCTTAGAATTTGATAATTTTTACTTAACCCAGGTTTATACCCCCAATGCAGGGGAAGGGTTGAGTCGTTTGGAGGATCGGCAAATATGGGATATAAAGTATGCTGATTATCTGGAGGAATTGGACAAGAAAAAGCCTGTTATAGCAGCTGGGGATTTCAATGTGGCCCATAGGGAGATAGACCTGGCCCATCCTGAAAACAACCGTCAATCTGCTGGTTTCACCGATGAAGAGCGGGAGGGCTTTACCAATCTTTTAGCCAGGGGCTTTACTGATACCTTTAGATACCTCCATGGGGATGTGACTGGGGTTTATACCTGGTGGGCCCAGAGGGCTAGAACCAGCAAGATCAACAATTCTGGCTGGAGAATCGATTATTGGCTGGTAAGCAATCGGATTGCTGATAGGGTTATTAGGTCTGAAATTATCGATTCAGGGCCAAGACAGGACCATACACCAATACTACTTGAAATTGATATAGACTGGTAGCAGCTTCTATCTTCCCTCGAACTAGGGTTTGAGGGAATTTTTGTTTTAAGCATCTTTAAGACCCTTGCTATGCTCCTATGGGCTGGTATCCTTTGTAGTTAGATGAAAAAAATGGACCTGGAGAAAAGATAAATAGGGAAGTATAAGTAGGGACAGAAGGTATAAAGTTTGGTAATATTATTTATAGGAGGGATAAATAGAAATCAATAGGGAAAGGATGAAGGGTATGTTTGAACAATATACAGATAAGGTAATAGAGCATTTTATGTCACCTAGAAATGTGGGCAGTATGCCTGATGCAGATGGGGAAGGCAGTTTTGGTGATTTGAAATGTGGCGACCATTTAACCATCTATATTAAGGTAGAAGATAATGTAATTAAGGATATAAGTTTTTTGGTATTTGGCTGTGCTGCAGCTGTTGCTACCAGCAGTGTAACTACAGAATTGGTGAAGGGTAAGAGCCTGGAAGAGGCATTGAAGGTAACTGAAAAGGATATTACAGATGCCCTGGGTGGCCTACCCAAACACAAATTACATTGTTCCGTTTTAGCAGCCAAAGCATTGAGAAGGGCCATAGAGGATTATTATGAAAGACAAGAAGGGAACTGATAGGGAAATAGGGTGTTATATCCATATGATTAAATTAGGAATGATTCTATAAAAAAGGATATCTATCCTTTCATTAAAGGGGGAGATGCTGTGAAGAGAAGAGCATTAATTATGTTAATTTTAATTTCAATGGCCTTTTCTTTTTTAAATGTATCAGCTGCCTATGGATATCAGGATATCCGGGTCAGGGTTAATGGGCAGGAATTATCCTTTGATGTTGCCCCACTTATTAGAAAGGGCCGGGTTCTTGTTCCCTTTAGGGCAATTTTTGAAGCCTTAGGAGTAAGGGATATAGAGTGGAATCAAAGATTACAGCAGGTTATAGCAAGCATTGATGATATTAAAATCCAATTAAGGGTTAATTCGGACATAGCAAAGGTTAATGGTGAGGATATAAGGCTGGATACATCTGTAATTAATAAAAATGGCAGGGTCCTGGTGCCAATTAGATTTGTATCGGAAACATTGGGCTATTATGTAAAGTGGTATGATATTATAAGGACTGTTATTATCAATTCCAGTGAAAATACTACCAGCTTTTCAAATGATCTATTAGGTGTGAAACTGAATATGGGAGACAAAAGGGAAAAAGTAATAGAATTATTAGGGGAACCAGATAGGATAGATAAAAGTGGCAGGATTTATGATTGGTATATATATAATGATCCTATAGCCCATTATGTTCAGATTGGAGTTCTTGGAGATAGAATAGTTGCCTTTGCCACCAATTCCAGTCATTGGGTTTTAAATGACCATATTAGGATTGGTAACTCCAAGGAGGATTTAGAGGCCCAATATGGTCCAATATATAATTTTATGGATATAAGGGACAACTCTATATACTTTATATGGGATGAACATGAGAATAATAGCCTGTCATCAATGAAGGTAGAGGAAGAATACTATCCAGTTATAGAGCAAAACCAAGAAGTGGCAAATAGCCTTGCCAGGCAGGCCTTCGATCTAACCAATGTGTTAAGGATTAGGAATGGTAAAGAGCCATTGAAATGGGATGATAAGCTGGCTCAAATGGCCTTATACCATTCCAAAGATATGGCTGAAAAGGGCTATTTTAGTCACGTATCCCTAAATGGGGACAGTTTGGAGGATAGGGCCAAAAAGTTTGGAATTAAGTACTTTTGGTTAGGTGAGAATATAGTGATGGGAATAGGTAATGATGCCATGCTTTTAGTGGGTTCCCTATACAACTCCGGGCCCCATAGGGAAAATATGCTCAATAATGTATACGACTATTTAGGAATAGGGGTTGCCTTCGAGCCAGAAAATGAATATGGCAGCCAAAGGGCAGCATATCTTACCCAGAATTTTTTGATGGAATGATTTTGGGCCTAGCTTAGAAATTTTCTATATGCAAGCCCATGGTTATACAAGCATATAATAATTGATTTTTGGGGAGCCAATACAGTATTTATCATGTTGGCTCCTCAATTATTTATCCTATCCATGGTATAATAGTGGCAAGAATAATATAAGGAGGACTGACATGGAAAAGAATATTCCAAGTATATTTAATGACGTTATTGGACCGGTGATGCGAGGACCATCCAGCTCCCATTGTGCTGCATCATCTAGGATTGGGAGGATTATACATATGGCCACAAAGGGCACTGTAAAGAAGGCGGAATTCGACTTCGACATTAATGGCTCTTTAGCGGCAACCTATGATGGGCAAGGTTCCGATATAGGCCTTGTTAGTGGCCTCTTAGGGATAGATTTGGTGGATCCAGACATGGTACAAGCCCTAGATATTGCTAAGAAAAGGGGAGTAGACATAAGCTTTAATATTTTAGATTATGGAGCTGTTCATCCCAATAATTACAGGATGAGAATAACTTCTGAAGATGGAGAAAGCCACACCTGGGAAGCCATTAGCACAGGCGGGGGCATGATGGTGTTTGAAAGGCTGGATGAATTTTCTATAGATATTAGGGGGGACTATTATGAGCTTATAATAATAGTTCCTATTGACAATTCTAAGGAGTTGGAAGCTTATTTAAAGGAGCATTTTCCTGCCTGTGAAGTTTTCTATAAGGATGAAAAAGAAAAGAGGGTCTTATTTAATATAAAGGATAATAAGCCCTTTGATGAAAAAGAGGTACTGGCCTTGGAGGGGCATGAAAAGATTGAAAAGGTGATGAGCCTTTCCCCAGTTTTATTGACCTTATCCAGTACAAAAATAGAGGTACCCTTTGAGACTTCTGAAGAACTATTAAAATTTGCTGAGGACTCGGATAGGGAAATGTGGGAAATGGCCACCCTATATGAAAGCAGGAGGGGTAATGTTTCTGAAGAGGAAGTATTTGAGCAAATGGCAGAGCTGGTGGATATATTTGAAAACAGTGTAAAGGAGGGACTGGCAGGTACAGAATATGAGGATAGGATCCTCCACCAACAATCCCACCTTATTAGGGAGGGAATGGAAAGGAGGGCCTTAATCCCCAATGACCTCATTAATCAGGTGATACAAAATATCACAGCTGTGATGGAAGTTAAAAGCTCCATGGGGGTTATTATAGCTGCACCAACAGCTGGATCCTGTGGGGTTTTGCCGGGTACAATCACTGCCCTTTCTGAAGTTTATAGTTTCAGCCAGGAAGATATGGTTAAGGCAATGCTTGCTGCCGGTTTAGTGGGGGTATTCTTTGCCAAGCTATCCACCTTTGCTGCAGAGGTGGCAGGCTGTCAAGTAGAATGTGGAGCAGGATCAGGTATGACAGCTGCAGCTGTAGCCCAGCTATTTGGTGGAAGTGTAGAAGAATGTATAAATGCAGCATCTATTGCATTGCAGGGCATTACTGGGCTAGTTTGCGATACCGTAGCAAACCGGGTAGAGGTACCCTGCCTAAGTAAAAATATAATGGCAGGAGCCAATGCCATATTTAGTGCCAATATGGCCTTAGCTGGATTCGATCCTGTAATCCCCCTAGATGAAACCATTGAAGCCATCTATGACATTGGATTAAAACTCCCATCAGAACTTAGATGTACCTGTGGTGGCCTTGGAAAGACCAAAACTGCCATACAATTAAGGGAAAGATTAGAGAGGATAAAAAAGTAATAGTTGATGCCAGATCCCAATTTACTAACTTTTGCCTCCTCGGTGTTTCTATATAAAGTTAGTATCGGGTGCCATATTTATGATGGTTTGCAAGTTGGGACCGGCTGTCATACTAAGATTTTGGCGAATAAGCTAGTAAGTTTGTATCTGATCAGATACTTAGCAGGTGGTGATGAACACAATCATTTAAAATATGTTAACAGGTTAGAACCGGGTTTAAATATTTGTACTGGACTCGAATATTTAAGGAAAGCCAATCCCCTACTAAAATCATTAGTAGGGGATTAATCTATTATGGCCTAAATTTATTTATCTTATTAGGTATATGGTTAAGCTCCCTAGGTCCTTGCCTGTAATTGTAAAATTGGGCCCTGTCGGTATAGTTTAACAGCATCTGCATTAGGTCTGAGCCATACATGCGAATACTGCCTCTGGCACAGTCCCTTTCTCCAAAGGAGTCTACATGATCTACCCTAACGTTTTTTCCAATGAACATGATTGGCAGGGGTTCTCCAGAATGGATCATGGGTCCACAGCTAGGGGTAGTGTGGTCTCCGGTTACAACTAGGAATATTTCTTCCTTTAAGGCCCTTTCTACCAAGGGGCTAATTTGCCTGTCGATCTCCTCTAGAACCCTCACTTTATTGCGGGGGTCCTTGGTGTGGGCCGCCTCATCTGTTTCCTTGGTATGAAGATGAATAAAATCATAGTCCTTCTCTAAAGCTAGCCTTACCCCTTCTTCAAAAGTTCTATACCTAATAAAATCCATACCTAAAAGCTTGGCAATGCCGTACATCAGTATTCCAGATCCAACTATACATGCCCTAAGTCCATGTTTTTCCTCAAAAGTAAGCAGGTTCGGTTTTTCTCCTGCCCATTTGGTTAATAGAAAGTTGGCAGGCTGTTTGCCTTCTTCTATTCTTTTTTATTGATTTCCGATTCCTTTAGGGCATAGTAGCTTTTCCTCAAAAAATCATTTAAGGCTTCTGCAGTTTTGAAGGCTTCCATGCTCTTGTTTTCATAGGGTTCAACTGTCATCACATAGCTGTTATCATAAAAGGGATCGCTATCGGATATATGGCTACTTATCTTTTTTCCCTTTATCTCAAGAACCCCATGGATACCTATGGATTGCTGCCAGCGGAAGGAAAAATCTTTTATGGATTTAGGGAGTAGTTGGGCTAATTCCAAAATCTCCTCTGTAGACAGATCCTTAGTAAATCTTTCCTTAATGGAAAGGCCTCCTCTTCTTCAACCCAAGCCCAGGAGGTGCATAAATAAACTGCATTATCTTCTATTTCTACATCCCTTGAAAGGGCATTGATAATCCCCCTTCCGGGGAATTCCTTCATATCATATCCAAATAGGATGAAATGGGCCACCTCTGTTCCTAAGGGCAGTCCCTGCTTCCAAGGGATCATAATTCTAGTTTCAGCATTTTTGCATAACCTATCTAGATTAGGAGTATAGGCGTATTCCAAGGGAGTTTTCCCATTTAAAACACTATGGGGTCTATCTCCTAAACCGTCTAATAGTAAAAGGACAATTTTCAAAATATACCACTCCTATTCATTATTGCTTCTATCATCTGTTCTTTGGTAGGTTCTGCTTCCTGGATAAGTAATTGCCCTAAAGTTAGGCATACAGGATAAAGGTAATGGTCAATATATTTTTTCACCCTATCTTTATTATAGGTAACTTCACCCTCTGGTCCAACATAATTCTTACTGTAGGCACAGGTTTGATGGTCCTTTCCTTCTTTCCAGTCCCAGCCTATAATCCTTTCTATTTCATCACCGTCTTCTATGTAACGGATAGGCATTATTAGCTCTACACCTAGAGCTTTTATTATTTTTTCATAGCCATCTAGGGATTCAGCTGTTTGATTTATCTTAATCCTTCCATCATGGCTTTCCCTTTCCCCAGCAATTATTCTTTTGCTTAGCTTTAGGGCTATGGGTAGTCGCAATAGATGAAAATAGGCATGGCAGCCTATACAGGGGGTATAAAAATTATACTCCTTAATAAGGGTATCTACAAATCTGCCATTAATGACACTCCATAGATGGAAATTATTGTAATAGATAAGGGGGTAGATGGTTTTTTTGTTGCCGTATAGTTCCTTAGTTCTTTCTATCATCTTTTCATAATTGCTTTCAAGTATTTCAAAGTTTCCATATTCGGTGGGGGCAAAGGAGGCTACAGGCAATATATTATTTATAGAGTCATCCTCCATGGCCTTTAAAATAGCTGCCACACTATCCCTTCCAGCAAATTCCCCTATGACCGTATCCTTGGGCAGGTCCTTAATAAGTTCATATATTTCCGATAATTTCTTTGGTTCCATAGTCATTTTCTCCTTTAAAAGATTTTATTATCCATTATATATCATACATTTACCCAATTGTATAAAAAATTGTCAAAAAATTGGTGCCAGGCACTAACCTATCAACTTATTTTATGGTAATGGTTACAAATATTGGGACTGGGTACGAAGCTCATAACTTTTACTCCAACATGCCTTCTCCAAATGAACCCCTAGGTGTATTTACAAAGCCATAAAAAGCTTGTCTTTTCCTGTCAAGCTTTCATAAATAAAGTCTATAATTAAAAAATTGATATGAAATAAATCTATACATTAATTAATTTGGTGCATAATGTGGTAGTATAATACTAGTGTGCTAAAAAGGAGGGCCAAGATGATAATAGACACCCATATACATGATAGCAAATATTCTGGCGATAGTAGGCTGGATTTATATGAAGCAATTAAGTAAGCCAAACGGATAGGATTAGACGGCATTTGTGTAACAAACCATGACAATAACCTTTTAAGGAAGGAAATCGGTGATTCTGCTTATATAGATGGTGTTTTAGTTATAGTTGGGGCTGAGGTATTAACTTTTGAAGGGGATATTTTAACCTTTGGTCTTAAGGATATACCTAAGGAGATGGTCAGTGCAGAGGAACTATTAAATTTGGTGAAGAAGGATAATGGGATTGCCATAGCTGCCCATCCTTTTAGGAACAATAATAGGATTTCCAATGTAACCATGACAACCTTTCCAGATCTATTTAGCCTTATAATATTGAAGGCTGGTAATTATGCTGTAAAGTATGGTAATACAGAAATGGC
>JAAYEM010000021.1 GCA_012728725.1 Tissierellia bacterium
ACTATTTACTGTTAGCATAACAACACCTCATTTAAAATATGTTATATATTATATATTCTACAAAAAAACAGAAAATCCTTTTTGCTTTTAAAGGATTTTCTGTTTTTTTTATTAAAATATCATACTTTGTCTTCAGTCTGTTGTCAATTCTATTGACTTATAAACTTTCTCTCTCCATTGTAATTCTGGTACAAAAGGGTCATGATATTCAACTGATGCTCCTTCCTTTTCTAATAGATCCATTACTTTTAATGCTGGAGATTCTCTTATATCATCTATATCTTGCTTATAAGCAACTCCAAGCACTAGTATCTTAGAACCATTTAGAGATTTGTTTTCTTTGTTTAAAAGTTTTATAACTCTATCTAGAATAAAATTGGGCATTGAACTATTAATCTCATCTGCAAGTTCTATAAGCTTAGTGTAATAATTATATTCTTTTACTTTCCACATTAAATAATGAGGATCTATTGGAATACAATGTCCCCCTACACCTGGTCCTGGATAAAAAGCTTGAAATCCATAGGGTTTAGTCTTGGCTGCATCTATGACCTCCCATACACTTACTCCCAACATATGACATATTATAGCCATTTCATTGGCCAATGCAATGTTTACATTTCTATAGGTATTTTCGAGTATTTTTCCCATTTCTCCAACCTTCGGACTAGATACCTTATATACTTCACAATCAAAAATATTCTCATAAAGAGCAGTTGCCATTTCAGTACATTGAATCGTTATTCCTCCTACTACTTTAGTTGTATTTTTTATACTGTACTCTTTATTACCTGGATCAATCCGTTCTGGAGAATAGGCTAAATAAAAATCTTCTCCACATTTAAGTCCTGTGGATTCTAACGTAGGTAATAATAATTCTTCAGTAGTACCAGGGTAGGTAGTACTTTCAAGAATTACTAACATATCTTTATGCAAATACTCTGCTATTTCTTTGGTAGCATTTTTTATATGAATAATATTTGGTTGCTTATACTTATCAATAGGTGTTGGAACGCAGATAATTACACAATCTATATTCTCTAAAACACTATAATCAATCGTAGCCCTTAGGTATCCTTCTTTTACAACATTGACTAAATCTTCATTAGCTACATCTTTTATATAATTTATTCCTTTATTTATCATGCTAATTCTATTTTCTTCAATATCTAATCCTATTACTTTATATCCTGCCTTTGCACTTTCTACAGCTAATGGAAGTCCTACATAACCTAGTCCAATAACCGCAATCTTTGCCCTTTTTCCTTCAATTTTTTCTAGTAACATTTCTGCCATCTCCTATCTTCCTAAATAGAAATCTTTAATTTTTTCTATTATGTAATCTTGGATCTCTTCTGTCATTTCAGGATAAAGAGGAAGGGCGATAGCTCTTTTTGAAACATATTCTGAAATAGGAAAATCTCCTTTATTGTAATTTAGGCTTTTATATGCTTTTTGTAGATGTAATGGTACGGGATAATATATGCCACAAGCTATTCCATTACAATGCAAATACTTCACTAATTCATCTCTTTCCTCTGCTAGTGCAACATAGAGATGATAAACAGAATATATATTGGCTAACTCAATTGGAGTCTTTAGGGGAAAGTCTTTTAATTTTTTTGTATATCTATAGGCAAATTGGCTTCTTTTTTCATTCCATTCCTTTAAATATTTGAGCTTGATTCTAAGAATTGCCGCCTGAACTTCATCAAGCCGACTATTATGACCTAATATTTCACTATAATATTTCTTCCTTTGTCCATGAAACCTTAACATTTTAATTCTTTCAGCTACTAATTCATCATTAGTAACTATCATTCCTCCATCTCCTATACCCCCTAAATTTTTTGTCGGGTAAAAAGAAAAACAAGCTGCATTTCCCAAGGAACCAATTTTTTTTCCTTTATAATCAGCCCCTATAGCTTGACAGGCATCTTCTATGACTATTATTTTATAATGCTTTCCTATTTCTAGAATTTTGTCCATATCAGCTGGTTGACCAAATATATGAACAGGTATTATAGCCTTTGTTTTATTTGTAATCTTTTCTTCAATTTTATTTACGTCAATATTATAGCTGTCTTTATCTATATCAACAAAAACAGGAACTGCCTTTGTTTGGGATATAGCTTCGGCAGTAGCAAAAAAAGTAAAAGGTGTAGTTATTACCTCGTCACCTTCTCCAATTCCATAGGCCTCAAGGATTAATTGTAATCCATCTGTTCCGTTACCGACTCCTATGCCATATTTAGTGTTGGTAAACTCTGCTATTTCTTTTTCTAAAGCTTTTACATTTTGTCCTAATATGAAACTGCCGCTTTCTATTACTTCTTTTATTGCATCCATTATCTCTTCCTTAATTACCTCATGTTGAGCCTTTAAATCTATTAATGGTATATTCATTATATCCCTCCAGATACTAAGATCATTTCTAATAATGATTTACCTATACAACATATATGTACTATACAATTATGCTTCTATGGCCTATAATGTTACAATATAAATATAGGAGAATAAAAAATCCTCGGTCAATTTTGACCAAGGATCTTTATTTGCTAGGCAGATAAATCTTACTACCCTTACCTACTATCAACCGATTAATCTTCTTTATTCCCTTTTCCATTGCTATTATAGAGCCTTCTCCTATAATGGAATTATCAATTGGACCTCCCACCCCTAATATATTACAATAATCTAGTATAATATAATTTTCTATATTAGATCTATCAATATTTACCCCCCTACCTATGGATGTATAGGGCCCTATGTAAGAATTTTTAATAATGGAATTTTCTCCAACAACTATGGGACCCCTAACTGTGCTATTATATATAGCTGCACCCTCTTCAAGGATTATCTTTCCAGAAACATTGGAACTTACTATCTCTCCTTTAATATATTCATCAATAGAAGATAGTACATCTATATTTTCCTCTATAACATCTTCAGCCCTTCCTACATCTCTCCATTTGCCCTCTAAAATTTGGTAGCCTACATTGTATCCATTATCTAGCATCCATTTAATAGCATCGGTTATCTCATATTCTCCTCTCTTGGAAGCTTTTATCTCTTTACAGGCCTTAAATATAGTATTGTCAAAGGCATACAATCCTGTAATAGCCCAATTGCTAAATGCAATTTTAGGCTTTTCTTTAAGATTTATAATTTTATTATTTCCAATATAAGCTACACCATATCTTTCAGGATTATCCACTTCCTTTAACAAAATTTTAGAATTTAGTTTACTGTTTTTAAATTCATGGACAAAGTCTTTTAAATTAAACCGGAATGAATTATCTCCTAGTACCACTACAAACCTTTCGCCATTAATAAATTCCTCACAAAAGGTTAAACCATGAGCTATTCCCCTTGGATTGTATTGAATTATATATTTGAAATCCTTGTCAAAATATTTACTCAATCCTCTTTCAAAAACCAATTTGTTATCTTCATTAACGAGAATTCCTATTTCATCTATTCCTGAATCTATAAGCAATTCAAGGGTATAAACTATCAAAGGCTTATTCCCAATGGGAATCAATTGTTTTGGAATTGTGTAGGTTATGGGATAAAGCCTTGTCCCCTTCCCCCCGCACAATATCAACCCTTTCAATTCAAAACCTCCCATATAAATATTCTTACTTTATTTATATGAGAAGTTTTACCAACATATAAATATAAATCGGGTAGGAAAAATTATCCCTACCCGATTTATATTAAAGGCCTAATTTAACTTTTAATTTTGCCAACATATCCTCAGTCATTGCATCTAGATCGTATTTTGGATTCCAACCCCATTCTTCCCTAGCTGCTGAATCATCTAATGAATTAGGCCATGATTCAGCTATTGCCTGCCTTACTGGATCTACATCATAGTCAATTTCAAATTCTGGTATATGTTTCTTTATAGAAGCTGCAATATCTTCAGGAGCAAAACTCATTGCTGTCACATTGAAAGCATTTCTATGGATCAATTTAGCTGGATCCGCCTCCATCAATTGAATTATGGCATCCAAAGCATCTGGCATATACATCATATCCATTTTTGTTCCCTCAGCAATAAAGGAAGTATATTTCTTATACTTGAGTGCGTCATAGTAGATATGTACTGCATAATCTGTAGTACCACCACCTGGTAAGGTTTCATAGGAAATCAAACCAGGAAAACGCACTCCCCTTGTATCTACACCATATTTATGATAATAATAGTCGCACAACAATTCTCCAGCTACCTTGGTAATGCCATACATAGTACTTGGTCTTTGAATGGTATCCTGTGGAGTATTATCTTTAGGAGTGGAATCTCCAAAGGCGGCAATGGAGCTAGGCGTGAAAACGGAACAATTTTCTTCCCTAGCAACCTCCAATACATTGTATAGCCCATTCATATTTACATCCCAGGCTAAATCAGGTTTTTCCTCTCCAACAGCAGATAGTATGGCTGCCAGATGAACAATTGTATTTACTTTATGCTTTCTTACTACCTCTGACAAGGCCTTACCATCTCTAACATCAACTACTTCAAAAACTCCTGATTCTATTAGGGCATCATGGCCTTCCTTTACCCTTCTGCTACTAGCTATTACATTGTCATTACCATATATCTTTCTTAGACCCATGGTAAGCTCTGAGCCAATTTGCCCTAAAGCACCTGTAACTAAAATCTTTCTCATTTGATTCACCTCCACCAGTATTAAATAAAACAAGTCTTTCGTTAAGATTATATCATAGACTTAGGCTAAATGTATATATTTACTAATAAAAACAAATTCCTATAGCTTTAGGACCTAAATGACAGCCTATTACTGGACCTAATTCCTCTATAGAGATCCTTACTTGAGGGAACTTTTCCTCCAAACTACTTTTAAGCTTAATTGCTTCCTTATCATTTAATATATGGCATATTCCTATTCTTTCAACTTCTGCTGGGACTTTTTCCATCATTGCATTTATAGCCTTATTTTTACCACGTACCTTTTCAAGTAGTTTTAATTCCCCCTCCTTTAATTGGATAATAGGCTTTATATTTAATACTTCACCAATGGCTGACTGAACTCCTGTAAGCCTGCCTCCCCTTCTCAAATATTCTAGGGTGTCTACAGTTAAATAGATACTCATTCTATTTTTTTTACTTTCTATATACTCCACTATTTCTTCTCTAGTATTACCTGCCTTTACCATATTTATTGCATCCTCTACTAAAAACTTTAAATTGGATGCCGCTTGCAATGAATCGATAATAGAAATCCTTTTATCTTCTAACATATTTTTGGCCAATACAGCGCTATTGTAGGTACCACTCACTTTAGAAGACAAAAGAATTGCTATTATCTCATCATATCCTTCATCAAAAGCCTTTTCAAATTCCACTAAAAAATCTCCAGCTGCAGGTTGGGAAGTAGTTGGAAACAATTTGGTGCTTCCTAATTTCTCGTAAAATTCATGGAATTCTCCAGGAAACCCTTCCTTTTCCACCACCCCTCCAAAGGTATAGTTTAGTGGAACTACCGCTAGAGGGTTAGTTTCTACAAATTCTTTTTGGATATAGCTGGTGCTATCGGTAATTATTTTTATCTTTCCCATATTATTCCTCCTTGTAAAATAGTAATAGTTTTGCTACACATTATAGTATAGCAAAACTATTAACTATTATTTCACATTTTAAATTATTTCACAACAATATTATAAATTTTTCCTGGGATAAATATTTCCTTTACAATCTGTTTTCCTTCCAAATGCTTCATTATTCCTTTATTTTCTTTAACTTTCTCCTTTATTACTTCCTGACCATCATCTACATTTACCATAATTGTGCCCCTTACTTTTCCATTGACTTGTACTGGCAACTCTAATATATCTTCCTTTATTTTTTCTTCATCATATTTTGGCCATTGAGATTCATGGAGCATTCCTGGAAGGCCAATAATCTCCCATAATTCTTCCGTAATATGGGGAGCTACTGGATTTAATAGGATTAAAAAGGTCTTCATATCAGCCTTTGTAATCTTACCTGAATCATTAAATTCATTTAGCAAGGTCATCAAGGCTGCTATAGCTGTATTAAATTTTAAGGATTCATAATCTTCACTTACCTTTTTAATGGTTTTATGAATACTGGCCTCTAATTCCTTGGTGTATTCATCCCCTGTAACTACTATATCCTGTAATCTCCAGACCCTTTCTAAAAATCTCCTGCAACCTTTGACCCCATTTTCAGACCAGGGAACAGCCTTTTCAAAATCCCCTATAAACATTTCATAGGTTCTTAATGTATCCGCTCCAAATTCTGCTACTATTCCATCTGGATTGATTACATTGCCTCTAGATTTAGACATCTTTTCATTGTTTTCTCCCAATATCATGCCTTGAGATGTCCTCTTCATATAGGGTTCCCTGGTATTAACTATCCCTATATCATATAGGAATTTATGCCAGAACCTTGAATAGAGTAAATGTAGTGTAGTATGCTCCATCCCTCCATTATACCAATCTACAGGCATCCAATAATCTAATTCTTCTTTACTAGCTAAAGCATTTGGATTATGGGGATCTATATATCTTAAATAGTACCAGGATGAACCTGCCCATTGAGGCATAGTATCCGTCTCCCTTTTGGCCTTTCCACCACATTTAGGACAGTTAGTCTCTACCCATTCAGTAATATTTGCCAAAGGAGACTCTCCAGTATCTGTTGGTTCATAATTTTCAACCTCAGGCAGCATAACTGGCAACTGGTCCTCTGGTACAGGAACCCAGCCACATTTTTCACATTCTACTAAAGGTATAGGTTCTCCCCAATACCTCTGACGGGAAAATACCCAGTCCCTAAGTTTATAATTAACCTTTCTTTCACCTAAACCTTGTTCTTCTAACCAGTTAGATATTTTCTCTATGGCTTCCTTTACCTCTAATCCGTTTATCAATTCTGAATTTACTAATATGCCGGACTCTGTGTCAGTATAGGCTTCCTTTTCCACATTTCCACCTTTTACAACCTCAACTATAGGCAAATTAAACTTCTTTGCAAATTCCCAATCCCTACTATCATGGGCTGGTACCGCCATTATGGCTCCAGTTCCATAGGTCATCAGTACGTAGTCAGAAATCCAAATGGGTATTTCCTTATTTGTAACTGGATTAATAGCTTTTAACCCCTTTATTTCTACTCCTGTCTTTTCCTTTGACAATTCTGTTCTTTCAAAATCCGATTTTTTACTAACGTATTCTTGGTATTTTCTAACTTCATCCATGTTTTCTATTATGTCTTTATATTTCTCAATTAATGGATGCTCAGGAGCAATGACCATATAAGTAGCACCGTATAAAGTATCGGGACGGGTTGTAAATACCTTTAATACATCCTCTTTTTCAGCAATTTTAAAATATACTTCCATTCCTTCTGAGCGACCTATCCAATTTATCTGTTGGGTTTTGACCCTTTCTATATAGTCTACCAACTCTAAATCATCTATTAATCTATCTGCATACTCAGTAATCTTTAGCATCCACTGATTTTTAACCTTCCTTACTACCTCTCCACCACATCTTTCGCAGGCTCCTCCTACCACCTCTTCATTGGCAAGGCCTACTTTACAAGATGTACACCAATTAATGGGCATTTCCTTTTTATAGGCCAATCCCTTTTCAAAAAGTTTAATAAATATCCACTGGGTCCACTTATAGTAATCCGGATCTGTAGTGTTAATCTCTCTGGACCAATCAAAGGAAAAACCTATGGACTTCAACTGTTTTTTAAATCTTTCAACATTTTTTTCTGTGACTATTCTTGGATGTATTTTATGCTTTATAGCATAATTTTCCGTTGGCAATCCAAAAGCATCCCACCCCATTGGGAATAATACGTTATACCCTTCTAGTCTTCTCTTTCTTGATACTATATCTAAGGCTGTATAGGATCTAGGATGGCCAACATGCAATCCCTCGCCAGAAGGATATGGAAACTCTACTAGGGCATAAAATTTGGGCAATGATTTATCATCTTTGGCTTCAAAAACCCTTTTCTCTTCCCAAATATCCTGCCATTTTTTTTCAATTTCATTTGGTCTATACTCTTTCATATTCTGATCTCCTCCTACTACTTCTTAATACAAAAAACCTTCCGTCAATACAATAGAGACGAAAGGTAAATTCCGCGGTACCACCCTACTTGGTAGATAATTAATATCTACCCACTTTTTAATATAACGGATTACAACCGGCTAAAGTTACTCCTTCTTCACCTTAGCAACTCCAGGACGAGTTCAGCCTTGATTGATGCTATTTTCCACCTACCAATAGCTCTCTATAATCAATCAACAGCCTACTACTTCCTGTCATAGTTCCTATTAATTTCTGTATTAGTATAGCAAATTTATTATATAAAATCAAGGCCATATTAAAATTCCGCAGATTTGACCGTTCTAGGGAAAGGAATCACATCCCTAATATTGCTCATCCCCGTTATATACATGATTGCCCTTTCAAAACCTAATCCAAAGCCTGCATGTTTTACACTTCCATACTTTCTCAATTCTAAGTACCACCAATAATCTTCCTTATCCATGCCCATCTCTTCAATTCTTTTCTCTAGTAAATCTAGTCTTTCCTCCCTTTGGCTACCACCAATTATTTCTCCCACTCCTGGAACTAATAGGTCCATGGCAGCCACTGTTTTGCCATCATCATTTAAGCGCATATAGAAAGCCTTTATATCCTTTGGATAATCTGTAACAAAAACTGGCCCCTTAAATATCTTTTCAGAAATATATCTTTCGTGTTCAGTTTGAAGGTCCATTCCCCATTCTACTGGATACTGGAAATCCACCTTTGCCTTTTTAAGTAAATCAATAGCCTCTGTATAAGTAATACGGCCAAATTCTGAGTTAATAATGTTTTCCAATCTTTCAATCAATCCCTTATCGATGAAGGTATTGAAAAATTCCATCTCTTCTTTGGCATTTTCTAACACATATTGTAAAATGTATTTCATCATATCCTCAGCCAATTTCATATTGTCCTCCAAATCAGCAAAGGCAATTTCAGGTTCTACCATCCAAAATTCTGCAGCATGCCTAGCTGTATTGGAATTTTCTGCCCTAAAGGTTGGCCCAAAGGTATATATTTTTCTAAAGGCTAAAGCATAAGCTTCTCCCTCTAATTGACCACTTACAGTTAAATTGGTCTCCCTACCGAAGAAATCTTTACTGTAATCCACCTTATTATCCTCAGTTAAAGGTACATTAGCCAAATCAAAATTTGTTACCTTAAACATTTCACCAGCACCCTCTGCATCACTGCCGGTTATAATTGGGGTATGGACATATACAAAATTCCTTTCCTGGAAAAATTTATGGATTGCATAAGCAGTTAATGACCTTACCCTAAATACAGCACTGAAGGTATTACTTCTAGGCCTTAGATGGGCAATAGTCCTTAAATATTCAAAAGTATGTCTTTTCTTCTGCAAAGGATAATCGCTAGAGGAATGGCCTTCCACAGCTACCTCCTTAGCTTGAATTTCAAAGGGTTGTTTAGCTCCTTTGGTTTCTATTAAGGTACCCTTTACGCATATGGCAGTGCTTATGGGAAGTTTTTCTATATCCTTAAAATTATCTAATTCATCACTAAATACCACTTGTAAATTTTTAAAAAAAGTGCCATCATTTACCTCTATGAAACCAAATTTCTTTGATGACCTTAAGGTCCTAATCCATCCTTCTATTATTACATCTTTATCAAAATATTTTTCTGGATTTTTAAATATTTCTCGGATAGTTACTCTCATCTATATTCTCCTTTCCTACTATATTCATTAAAAAAACCCTCCATCCTCAAAGGGACGAAAGGTTCGCGGTGCCACCCTAATTGCTAAAAATTAGCCACTCAAATAAATCTATATAACGGTAGAATCCGTCTAAGCCTACTCTCAATATGATTTCGGTTAGAAACTCAAGGATGTTCTTCAATATAAGCTTCGTATTGGGGTTCCACTATATCCCAACTCCCTAGGACTACGTCTTATATCTACTCTTCCCATCATAGTTCATATTAGCTTTATATAATTATAAATTATATTAGCTATTTTTGTCAAACAATTTTGTTAAATATTCCTTGATCTCCTTTTCATATCCATTTTCCGTCGGCTCATAGTATTTTACCCCTTCAAATTCCTCTGGGAGATATTGCTGCTTTACATACCCCCCCTTATAATCATGGGGATATTTATACCCTTTTCCATGGCCTAAACTACTAGCTCCATTATATGATGCATCCTTTAGGTGGTTAGGCACCTGGCCTATAGGTTTATTCTTTATATCGTATAAGGCCTTCTCAATTCCCTTATAAGCAGCATTGCTCTTGGGAGCACAGGCCATATAAAGGGCTGCCTGGGCTAATACAATTCTTCCCTCCGGCATGCCTATTACATTGACTGCATTAAAGGCAGATACGGCAATATTTAAGGCATTGGGATCTGCGTTTCCTATATCTTCAGAAGCAAATATTATAATTCTTCTGGCTATAAATTTAGGGTCTTCTCCTGCATTTATCATCTTTGCTAACCAATATAAGGTAGCATCTGGATCCGATCCCCTCATGCTCTTGATAAAGGCAGAAATGGTATCATAATGCTCATCACTACCCTTATCATATTTAGCAGATTTTACTAATATACACTCTTTTATTGTATCCAAATCTATGTTTATTATGCCTTCATTATCCTTGGGAGTAGATAAAACCCCGATTTCCAATGCATTCAATGCGAGCCTTCCATCACCTTCAGATATGGTAATTAGATAATCTATGGCTTCCTGGCTAATATTGATATTATAGTTTCCTAAACCTTTCTCCTTATTCTTCAAGCCATTTTGTATTATCTGATATAGGTCTTCCCTGCTTAAGAGTTTTAATGGTATAACCATCATTCTTGAAAGAAGGGCCTTATTTACTTCAAAATACGGGTTTTCTGTAGTAGCTCCTATTAAAATAATTATTCCCCTTTCCACATAAGGAAGCAATGCATCCTGTTGTGCCTTATTAAACCTATGGATTTCATCTATGAATAAAATAGTCCTCCTATTGTAAAGCTTTAAATTCTCCTCAGCCTTACTGATTACTTCCCGTATTTCCTTAATCCCTGATGTAACAGCAGATATCTTTTCAAAATTCATATTTGTTGAATTGGCTATTATCATGGCTAAGGTGGTTTTACCTGTACCTGGTGGTCCATAAAATATCATTGAATTAATCCTATCGGCCTTTATAGCCCTATATAAAAATTTCCCTTCCCCTAATATATGCTTTTGACCAACAAATTCAGATAAGTTTTCAGGCCTCATCCTATCGGCTAAAGGAGCATTCTTTTTTAAATTATTTTCCATATTATAAGTAAATAAATCCATTTAATCACCTTTTCATAAAGTTTATTGGACAGAGGCCACCCCCTGTCCAATAAATTTATTTAATGTCCTTTTTCACATATTCAGAGGTCATTGCCCCTAGAACTCCTCCATAACTTAAATTAAACCTTATCTTGTCCCCAACCTTATAATTTATAGAGCTATCTGTCCCATCTAATATTAGATGGTCACTACTTCCTCCTAAAATTGATACTCCTTCATCTACAGGGATTAGGGTGTCCAACTGCAAATCCTGCTTTCCAATAGCAGCCAGCATTCTCTTTCTAATTCCCTTATCCACAAAAGTAGGCACCTTTCCAAAGGCATCCCTACCAATTTCCCCTGTTGGCACTGAAGGTTTCTCCTTTACCTCGATTATTTCCGCTACCACTTGGAAGGCATCATTATAGGTATTCTCTATTCTATTACCATAAGCAGTTTCAAGGCCTAACACTAAAGACTCTCCTAATCTTAACATGTTAATTCCTTCAATAGTTTTACCCTTTAGGAGTAGATGTAAACTACTAGAATTTCCACCAGATATTATTTCCAATTTAATATTATATTTTTCCTCTATATTTCTTGCTATATTTACCAATCTTCCCAGATTTTCTTCATTAGGGATTACCCCTCCATAACAAGTCAAATTGGTCCCTATACCTATTAGTTGAATACCCTCTAGTTTTAATACCTCTCCCGCTACTTCATAAAACTCTTCTTCATCATAATAGCCTTCCCTAAGATCTCCTAAATCAAACATTAGTATTATTTTATGGACCTTATTCTTCTCCACAGCCTTTTCAGACAGTGCCTTGATAGTTTCTAATTCTGAGTTAAGGGATATATCTGCATATTCTACTACTTTATCCGCCTCTGATATCATAGGTAGCCTTAGCAATATTTTAGGTATATCAAAATCCTTTAATTTAATTAAATTTTCGATCCTTGAATCTGCTAAATAGCTTACTCCTCCATCTACAAATGCCTTTGCAATTTCAGGATGGCCACAAAAGACCTTTGTAACACCTGCTATTTTTATCCCATACTTTTTCCCCAATTCAACCATACTTTTGACATTATGTCGAATTTTATTTAAATCCACTTCAACTTTTGGATATCCCATAATCAACCTCCATAATATTACAGTCAATATTTTTAAATAATTAAAAATTCCCTTACAATACCTTCAATGGATAAATAAGGCATAATTTACAATAAGACAAAGGTATTCCCTTTGTCTTATTGTATTTGTAAGCTCTCTTTTAACAGTTTTAATGCTTCTTCTGGATATTTTCTTCCCATTACTCCTAAAGAAGCCATTATATAATAATTGTCTATCAATATATTTACTTCCTTTGTTGGCAATAACTCATTACCCTTACTGGATAAAGGAATTTCTTTAAGTATTTCAACCCTGTTAGGTAGTCTGGTTAAGGCTCCTCCTGTTCCAATTATGGTTTTAACATTAGTTAGGTCTTTTCCTTCAGCCAGGGTTTTTTTACCTCCAGGTCCATATACATGCCTTAAATGGCCTGCATGCCTTTTAACAGCAGTAATCACTGCATGAAGGGTTAATTTTTCCACAAAAGTTTTTTCCAATTCAGTCTCTGGGATTGGTTTATGGTTTTCTATCAATCTTTCTAGTTCTTCCCCTGATATATTCATTTCCTCCATTAGTTCTTCTTTCCCTACCATATTAACTATATTGTGCATATTGACATAAACTCCTAGATCCCCTTCAACAGTTCTTTTTGCTAAAGGTTCAGGGCTTATAAGAATTCTCTCTATCTCTTCACTGCCTTCCGTTACAGAATGGACATCTGTAGTGGCTCCTCCTACATCTATGGTAACTAGATCCCCTATTTCCTGATATAGTAGGCTGGATGCCTCCATAACTGCTCCCGGCGTTGGCATAATTGGCCCTGTCACCATTTCCCGAACCCTTCGCATTCCTGGAGCATGGATTATATGCTTTTCAAAAACATCCTGTATTACCACTCTGGTAGGTTCAATATTTAATTCATCTATTTTAGGATATACATTATCTACGATGTATAGTTCAGAATTCTTATCCTTAAATAATTCCTTTACCTCTTCCCTGTTTTCAATATTACCGGCGTATATGACCGGTATGTTTAGATTAAGATTGGCTATAAGCTCAGAATTATAAAGAGCAGTATCCCGCTCTCCATAATCTACGCCACCGGCAATCAATATAATATTTGGATTTATCTCTTTGATCTTTCTCAGATCAGATTCCCTTAATTTACCTGCAGTTATATACTTTATATTAGCCCCTGCACCTAATGCAGCTTCTTTAGCAGCCTTAACCGTCATGTCATATACAAGTCCATGGACGGTCATCCTAAGACCACCGGCAGCACTACTAGTAGCTATTAGTTCATCATATTCTATTTCTTTTACATTTAAATTTTTAGCTAAATCCTCTATAGCCTCCCTGAGGCCAATATTTACATCCCCTTCATTAATGGAAGTAGGGGCTTGCCCTTGGCCAATAAAGCCAGGGCAAGGATTTAGCTTAAAGGCATTTACTACTGTAGTTGTGCTTCCTATTTCTGCAACTAATAAATTAATTTTCATTTTTCATCTCTCTTCTTTTCTTTACTAAGAATGTAGCTACCATGTCTCCATTGGTACCTCTACCAAAACCTGCATCCATTCCACTTTCAACAGCTAGTTCGTTGGAAACTTGGGTACCTCCAGCTACAAGGATTATCTTATCCCTAATTCCTTTTTCGATGCATAGTTCATGGATTCTCTTCATGTTCTTGTAGTGGATATCGTCATGGCTTATTATGGTGGATGCAAGGATTGCATCTGCATTAGTTTCTATTGCAGCATCTACTAGTTTTTCAACTGGTACTGAAGTTCCTAGATAATTACATTCAATTCCGTATTTTTCAATTCCACCGTGTTTAATGTCTATAATTTCCCTTAATCCTACAGAGTGTTCATCTTCACCTACTGTAGCAGCTACTATAGTCATTGGGTTATTCTTGATTTCTTCTCTTATTTCATCTTCTGTTAGTACTTCTGGTTTTGGTGGAATTACTAGCTCATCTATATCTATTGTG
This sequence comes from Tissierellia bacterium, assembly GCA_012728725.1. Taxonomy (GTDB): domain Bacteria; phylum Bacillota; class Clostridia; order Tissierellales; family Tepidimicrobiaceae; genus JAAYEM01. Next base: position 14,498 of record JAAYEM010000021.1, read on the forward strand.
AAGTCAACTCTACCTTTTAGCTCTATTCTAGTACCTTCTGCCTGCTGCATAATCTCTTTGTGGATTACTTCTACATCTTTTAGGCCTAATTTGTTACCTATTTCTATTGCAGCAAATTCTGCTACCCTTTCTTCAACAGGTAGGAATAGAGTGATTAGAATTACTCCATCTCCTAGCCATTCCATTTCTGGTTTAAGCTTGGATGTTTTTCTTAATTCCTTAGTTTCCTCTAATCTTACATATACATTGTCATTTTCATCTAGCTCATCTATATAGATAATCTTATCTGGATCTTCAAAAGTACATCCCCCTATTAATTTAGAAGGATTGTCTACAGCTGTTTCATCATATTGGGCAACATTATTGTATCCAAAGTGGGCAGTTACTGGTGCCATGTAATCTGGTTCTCTTTCATATACAGTACCTGCTCCTACTCCACCGTCTATCTTTCTTACTATACCGTCCCCATTTCTTTCTGGATAATATCCAGAGTCTACAAAGAAGCCTTGTTCTACTGCATTGAAGTATCCTCCAACTTCAAGGATTTCTTCCATGAATAGAACAGCTCTTTCTTTTAGCTCTCTAACCTTCTCAGCCAATTCTCCTTCATGTCTCTTGATTTGTACCATTTCTGTTAGGCCATCCATACCTGCAAAGGCTTGTTTAGCGGTATCAACAGCTTCAATGTTGTATATATGCCATGGTACGTTTCTACCCTCGTCAGGCGTAATAGTAGATTGGATATCTGCTCTAGTTAATTGGGAAATAAGTAGGTTCAATACGTGGGTTACAGTTGCTTCCCTGGCAGATGATTCCATATATTTTGTATTCATTTGAGCTCTCATCTTGTAGTCCTTAAACAGTTCTCTTAAGGCTACAGCATAAGGTAGATCCAGTCTCATACATGGAGCTGGTGGTGCTGTTGGTGGTACTGTAGAAAGACAAATGTTTTCCTTCTTCATTCCCACTTTTACTGAGAACATGGAGTTAATAGCGTGTTGAACCATCAACTCTGGCATTACCTTCCAAGCTTCTCTAGCAGTAGCATTGGCATTGTGAGCACCATCTATTTGAGCCATGTCAGCCCATGCCATTACCTTCTTAGCACAAGCTGCATCTACGAAGGATCTTACCATGTTTATATTTCTGTATAATATATTGTATTGAGGGTCTTGGTGAGCACCATTTACTCCTTCTTCAGCAAACATTACTGCAATCTCTGGTCCTGCTACTCCAGATACATAGGAGTGATAATTAATTGGTCTGCCTACCTCGTCCTCAATCAGGTCTAGAGCTTTTCTTTGAGCCCTTACTTGTTTTCTAGTAATTGGAATTCCACCTATACCTTGTGGTGTACCTTCAATCAATCCATCATAATGGCTTTGTCCAGCAGTCCTAATTACCATTATATGGTCTGCACCGTGCCAAGCAGCCATTCTCATACGTCTAATATCATCTTCAAATCTACCAGAAGCAATCTCAGTAGTTATAACGGCTTTTGGCTGTGGATCAATATTTTTAAAGTACTTTGCTGCTGGTAGAGGTTGGCTGTTTTTTAAAGGCTTTGAGGTGTCATAGTACTCAAAAGGTCCCATTTTTCGTGGTTCAACTTCTTCTCTCCAAGTCCAACCTCTTCTCCTAGGCCTATACTTATCCAAATCCTTTAATATCTCTTCAATATCTAATTTCTCATTTGGTTTCAATTCCATTATTCAGCACCTCCTTTAAATGCAGCAACTACATCTTCCCACATTTCTCCATTGGCTAATTTCAAACCAGCTTCTCTGATATCCATATTTTTATCCCTAGCCAATCTGTATACTAAATGGCCAGCACCCTTTCCTAATAATCCTCTGTCTATAGCCCCTTCTACTATAGCCTGGGCTTCTAAACTAGAGAAGCCCATTCTAAGTAGAACAGATCTTTCTATAGAAGGAGAGGTGTGCTTTTCAGCCAGTTCGATTAGTGGATCTACGATTTTTTCAGCTAATTCCCAAAATCTTTGCTCTAATTCTTCTTCAGTTAAATTGGCTAGATGTTTTCTTCTCTCTTGATAATCGTCTTTCCTCATATCCTTCCCCTCCTAATATTCTACTCCAAATTCATCTAATACAGATTTAACAAATTCTTCGCTAGATTTTGTATCTTCAACCAAGAAGTCTATGTCTTCTTGTGTTACTTTCTTAACATCAGTGCTTTGGATGCAGTTTCTTATATAGGATCTTCTCATTCTGTTTAGATCTAATTCCTTGATCTTAACATAGCTTGGATCCTTTGGTAGTATTATTGATTCACCTGGTACCTCATCAGCAGGATCGCCAATTTCTACCCTAATTCCATTTTCCTTAGCAAAGGTCAATTGAGGTTGAATGTGTTTTCCAGCTCCAGTATACTCTGTCTCTTGTACAACTATTATTTGATCTTCGTCTAATTCTTGAGCTAGCTTGAAGGCAGCTGCTAAGGATGTATTTCCAGCAGGTCCTCTTTCTAAACCTTCTAATTGAGCTAACAATTCAGTCATATAGAATACTGAACCTTGGTTTACAGTTACATATCTGTCTAGGTATCTTAATGGTCTAGCAGCTGATCTTGGAACATCAGATCTATCTGGCCAAGTTGCAAATGGTACTCCAAATCCAGTATGTCCTGTTGTAAAGGACTTTCTATTAAAGTGGATATCGCTAGCCATGTGAAGTCCGCTAAGGTCTACACTGGCGCCTACTACTTGTGTATCAGTAGCTCCAGCCTTTATTAGACCTCTAGCTGTTCCTGTTAAGTTTCCACCACCTGCATTGGTTACTACAACTACATCAGGAGCTCTTCCTTCTTTTTCTCTGAATTCTACAGCTAATTCATATCCTAATGTTTCAACTCCTGCAATTCCAAATGGTGTGTATAGGGAAGCGTTAAAGTATCCAGTTTCTTCTAGTAGTACTAGGAAAGTATAGAATAACTCTGGTCCTACGGTTAATTGAACTACTTCTGCTCCATAAGCTTCACATTTTCTAGCTTTTTCGATTATCTCTGGCTGTCCAATACCCTTTGAGTCAAAGGTCTCTTGTACAACAATACATTTCAAGCCCCTCATAGCAGCTTGAGAAGCTACTGCTGCACCATAGTTTCCACTTGTAGCAGCAATTACACCTTTGTAGCCTAATTTTTTAGCATGATAACAAGAAGTTGCAGCTCTTCTTGCCTTAAAACTTCCTGAAGGATTAGCAGCTTCGTCCTTTACAAAAATTCTTGCTCCCTTTCCTTTAGGTGCAAATTTTCTTGCTAGTTTAGTTAGGTTGCGTAATTCATATACTGGAGTATTGCCTACTCCTGTTTCCTGTTGTATTCTTTCAATCTCTTGTAGGGAGTAACCAGTTTCCCTCATCATTCTTTCATAATCGAAAGCTATGGTACCATACTCAAATTCACTATAATCGATACCAACAGCCTTCTTCATTATCTCTGCATTTCTCGCCATTACAGCTTCATAACTCATATCTTTAGCCATATTATTCACCTTCCTCTTCTAGTAACTCACGTGCTTGTCTTCCAATATACAATAACTCAGGCACACATTTGCCAAAATCATGCTCCCAATATGGGTTTACTTCTACTAAAGTACCTTCAGCCTTCCTTCCTATGTAGGTTTCTATTTCTACTTTATCTCCAATTTTTGCTTCTTCATTTAGTAAGAATCCTTTTGTCCACATTTCAAGGGGTACTTTTTGAGTTTCTTCTGGTAGGTTTGGAGCTCTTTCACCAGCTTCTAGTACTACATTATGAATCCTTACCCAATCGCCACGTTTAGCGTCCATCTATATCCCTTCCTTTCTCGTTTTATTCTAAGGCGACCACAGGCCGCCTTATCTTCAATCCTATATTATCTCTCAATTAGATCTCTCATATCTCCCATGATAGCCCTTGGTACTGGTAGATCTATCATAGTCTTAAGTCCTGGAGAAGCATTAATTACATGTGGTATCATGTTAACACACATAGCTATAGTTCCAATTCCTCCTGGAACTTCTGGTTTAATAGCCATGCTAATGTTTGGTGTTCCTTTGATGGTAATATAGTCTCCAGTTTCTACGCCTTCTAATTGTGGTTCAACTTGTTGTGGATGTAGCATTTCAATTTTTACTTCTCCATCTACTTTTCCAAAACCTTTCATGTTACATCCTGCTACATCGCCAGGTTGAACTTCAGCATATGGAGCCTTTCTGTATACCTTAGATACTATTGGTTCCCTACTCAACTCAACTTTATCGCTTAATTTCCAGCCTATAGCATCAGCAATCATTTGAATAGACTCTGGGAATCCAATATGGCCATCTAGTGTACCTTCTTCTACCCTCTTATTAAATTCTTCTACTGAAATTCCTACACCTTGTCCGTGCATTACTGCTGGTCCAAAGGGTGATAGGTTGTTGATTCTCTCAGCCTTTATGCTTTCTACATCAATGCAGGCACCAGTTAATGCAATTACTAGCAAGTCCATCATAAGTCCTGGGTTGATACCAGTTCCTAGTACAGAAACTCCATTTTCTTTAGCAAGTCTATCTATTTCCTTAGCTAGCTCTGGTTCTTGGGCTTGTGGATAAGCCATTTCTTCTGCAGTTGAAATAACATTGATCTTTCTTTCTAGGCAGTACTTAATCTTTTCAAAATTATCCCTTGTATAGGAGTCAGTTGCAATAATACATACATCTGCAGCCTTTTCAGTTATTACTTCTTCATAAGTTCCAATAATAACGTCAGGCCTGTCTCCTCTTTCTACATCTAGATAGTCATACATGCTCTTTCCTAATCTATGAGTTCTACCTACAACTCCTACTATTTCTACACCTTTTTTGTTAAGTAGCATTTCTGCCATACCTTTACCCATGGCTCCTATTCCCCATAGGATAACTTTTACATTTTCTCTTTCCATAAGAACACCTCCATATTTTCCATTTGATTTTTAATGGATTACCCGCCTATATATACATGCAATTTCCTTGCCAACTTTTTTAAGTTAAGAAAATAGCAATTTTAGGTTACTTCAATCAATAATAATCAATCTTTTCGTAAAAAATAGCAAAAATATTTGCAGGTTTACGCAAATTATTTTGCACTTAACCCGTATTTTTTTAGTTTATGTTGTAAGGTTTGCCTTTTTATACCTAATTTTTTTGCAGCTTTAGATATATTATTTTTACTATTCTCTAAAGCTTTCACTATAATATCTTTCTCTATCATATCCAAATAATCTGGCAAGGGCCTATCAATATATTTTTCATCCAATATTACACTATCTTCATCTTTCATAATATGGGGGCAGGATATAAAATCCTCTTTTGTTAAATACCTTCTATCATAGGGAGCATAATTCATTGCCCCTTCAATGGCATTTTCAAGCTCTCTAACATTTCCAGGCCAAGAATACTGATAAAAGGCTTCCAATACATGATCCTCTACACCAACTATATTTTTCCCCAGCATTATATTAAATTTTTTAATGAAATGATTACACAATAATATTATATCATCTTTCCTTTCCCTAAGAGGTGGAATCCTTAAATATACCACATTTAATCTATAAAACAAATCCTTCCTTAAGGTTCCATTTTTGATGCTTTCTAAAGGTTCTTCATTAGTAGTAGCTATGATTCTTACATCTATAGGTATATCCTTTAATCCCCCTATTCTGCGAATATAACCTTCCTGTAGTACCCTTAACAATTTAGCCTGTAGGCCAAGGGACATGGAGTTGATCTCATCCAGGAGTAAGGTTCCTCCGTCTGCCTGCTGAAATATCCCCTCCCTCTCTACAGCACCGGTAAATCCTCCTTTTTCCGTACCAAATAGTATACCTTCCAACAAAGCCTCGGGAATGGCAGCACAATTCTGCGCTATAAAGGGTTTGTCCCTTCTAATGCCACCTGTATGTATACTCTGGGCAAATAATTCCTTTCCAGTACCTGTTTCACCATATATCAATACAGAAGAGGGAGAGTTGCTTGCCCTTTTGGCAATTTCTATAGCATTAATCATTTTTTCATTGTTGCCGATTATATCATCAAAAGTATAATTTTTTATCCTATTATTCTTCCTTTTTTTAGTATTTTTTAATTCATGTTGTAGATCCATAAGCTTGTCTGATAGTCGTTTAAGGTAAGTTATATTCTTGGCTATCTCCAAAGCTCCAACTATCTCATCCTTATAGAATAAGGGGATTGTTGAATTGATAGAGACTATTTTTTCACCTTTATAATTAATGTAGGTCTGGGTTTCATCCACTATTGGTTCCTTGGTGGTCAATACCTTTATTAGAGTTGAAGTATTTTCATTTAAGCTAGGAAATACTTTAAGTAAATCCTTATTCATTACCTGTTCTTTTTTTAATCCCTCTAATTTGGCCATGGCATCATTATATGCTATAGTTCTTCTATCCTTATCTATTACATGGATACCTATATCTGTATGGTGCAAAATATTTTGCAGTATTATTTCATTTAAATCTATTTTTCTCATACTATCACCCTTTTCAATATACCTAATAGATTAATCTATCAATCCAATAGCAGCCACCATCCTATTCTTGGTGCCCCTTTCCCTTCTATATGAATGGAATCTATCTATTTTACAACTGGTGCAAATGTTAGATAGGATTATATTATCTACAGGTATTCCCTTCTCCCTTATTTGGTTGTAATTTATTTTCCAAAGATCTAGGTACACCCTACCACTCTTCTTCACTAATATATTATCAAATTTAGGATATCTTTCAGTAAATTTGTCTGCCAAATCCTTACCTACTTCATAACAGCATGAACCTATTGAAGGTCCAATACCAATGACAATATATTCCTTATTGGAATTGTAATTTTCCTCCATCAATTCTATCATATTTCCGGTAATGTTAGCATAAGTACCCCTCCAACCGCTATGGGCTATTCCAATCACTTTTTTGGCCTGGTCTAGAAAGTATACGGGCACACAATCGGCATGGTAGGTGGTTAAAATGATATTAGGTATATTGGTCACCAATCCATCTGCCTCTATACTGGACAGGTTTTTATAATTTTGAATTTTTGAATCGATTACCATAATATCTGTGCCATGGACTTGTTTTACTGTAATTATATTAGCTCTAGGTGCTTTAAATATATCTGAAATCTTGTCTAAAATATTCCCGTATTCCCAGCCAATTTTAGATGTAAATAAATGCTTTATAAATTTAAGATCATTTATCCTCTTAAACTGGTAATACAATACTCCATCTTGGTATTTTTCAATAATTGGCATATATACCTCCAAAACTTACTTTTCCTTATTTAATAGCTTATTTAGTTCCTCTGCAAAATTGTTTATATCCTTAAACTGCCTATAGACGGAAGCAAATCTCACATAGGAAACTTCATCTATTTCTTTTAGCTTATCCATTACCATTTCTCCAATTTGCTGGCTGGTTATCTCCTTTTCCATAGAATTATATAGGGCCCTCTCAATCTCATCTACAGCTTTTTCAATAGTATTTAGGGGAACTGGCCTCTTTTCACAAGCCTTTAATATTCCATTTAATATTTTATTCCTGTCATAAGCCTGCCTGTTACCATCCTTTTTAACTATAATTAGGGGTATCTTCTCAATCTTTTCATAAGTGGTAAACCGTTTAGAGCACTGGACACATTCCCTTCCACGCCTAATAGCTTGTCCCTCATCAGTAGGCCTTGAGTCTACTACTTTGGTCTCATAATAATCGCAAAATGGGCATTTCATCTTTGCACCTCCCAAACTTGTCTCCATCTTTATTATAATATATGATATTTTAATTGTCTAATATTAGTCCTTATCAATATCTATATCTACTAGTATTGCATCACTTCCAATCCGGACTATTTTCTTCCAATCTATTATTAAATCATTGTTCTTTCCAAATATGCCTAGTATTTTTCCAGGGCTTGGGATTACAATAGCTGTTATGGTTCCCTTTTCTAAATCTATTTCAAAATCATAAATAAGGCCTATTTTAGCCCCATCCCTTATGTTTATTACCTCTTTCTCTCTCATTTCAGATAATTTAATCATTACCCCACCTCTTTCTATCTTCTCTTATTATATATATTTAAAATATAGGCTTAAATATGCCTATATTTTGGTAGGGTAATGATTTTCCTTATATCAACTTCCTCATCTGCCTAAGTGCATTTTTTTCTAGCCTAGAAACCTGGGCTTGTGATATGCCGATTTCCTCTGCTACCTCCATTTGGGTCTTGCCTTCATAAAACCTAAGGTTTATTATAAGCTTCTCCCTTTTGTTAAGCTTATTTATAGCTTCCCTAATAGCAATTCCCTCCAACCATACCTCATCTTCTGATTTTTCATCTTTAACCTGATCCATAACATATATGGCATCACCACTGTCATGGTATATAGGTTCAAATAGGGATATGGGTTCTTGAATTGCATCTAGGGCAAAAACAACCTCTTCCTTTGGTAAATTTAATTCCTCAGCTATTTCCATAATAGTTGGCTCTTTTAAATTTTTGTTAACTAATTGGTCCCTAGCTTGTAAGGCCTTATAGGCTATATCCCTTAAAGATCTACTAACTCTTATAGAATTGTTATCCCGTAAATATCTTCTAATTTCTCCTATTATCATGGGCACAGCATAGGTAGAGAACTTTACATTTTGGCTTAAATCGAAATTATCTATCGCTTTTATTAATCCAATACATCCTACCTGAAATAGGTCATCTACATTTTCTCCCCTTCTGTTAAATCTTTGTATAATACTTAATACCAATCTTAAATTACCCTGAATAAACTCCTCCCTAGCCTTCTTATCCCCGGCCTTTATTCTTACAAATAGTTCTTGCATTTCTTCATTTGTTAGCACTGGCAATTTAGAAGTATTAACCCCACAAATTTCAACTTTATTTGTGTGCACCTTCTTCATCCTTTCAGATTGTTTTGCCCCTTTTCAATAAAATTATTGCCCCTATGGATTTTTTTATTCAATATTTACCTGTCAAAAATATCCATCAAAACAAGAATCTATTCAATAAAAAATGGCAGAAAAATACACTCTGCCATGTAAGAGGAATTGATATTACATTAGTCTAACCATTTCTTTTTTCAACCTTTTTATTATTCTCTTTTCCAGTCTAGATATATAGGATTGGGATATTCCTAGCATATCTGCTACTTCTTTTTGGGTTTTTTCTTTTCCATTTTTTAGCCCAAACCGTAATTCTACTATAGTCTTTTCCCTGCCCGAAAGTTTGTTTATAGCCTGATTTAACAATTCTCTATCTACTTCTTCCTCTAAGAATTTAAATATTGTATCCGTTTCAGTTCCTAAAATATCAGATAATAATAGTTCATTGCCATCCCAGTCCACATTTAGAGGCTCATCTAAAGACACCTCTGCCTTTGTCCTACTGTTACGCCTTAAGTACATAAGTATTTCATTCTCAATACATTTAGAGGCATAGGTAGCAAGTTTTATATTTTTATCTGGATCAAAGGTATTAACAGCCTTTATCAGCCCTATGGTTCCTATGGATATTAAATCCTCAATACACACTCCTGTATTTTCAAATTTTCTAGCAATGTATACCACCAAGCGTAGATTTCTCTCTATCAGTATCCCTTTTATACTCTCATCATACTTTAGCCTTTTTAAAAAATAACTTTCTTCCTCGGGTTTAAGAGGTGGTGGAAGGATTTCTCCACTACCAATATAATAAATAGTATCGATGATTCTAAGCTTTCTTAATATTTTATAAAAAAATAAATTAATCCTAATGCGTACTTCCTTCAAAATCTCTCCCCCTATCCCAATATTTCAGGATGTAATAGTCCTTTATACTCCTCATCAGCTGCCAATTTATCATTATAGATTGCAACTATTATATCCTCTTTTATATTCTTTGTTTCGTTATCAAAGGAAACTTTAATCCTATCTGGCTTAAACCCAATTAATATACCACTTTCATTGCCTAAGGATTTAAAGGGAATTAATCTAAGCTTGATTTCATCCCCTATCTCCTCCATTACTTTAGCAATAAAATTCAAATCTAATTCCCTATTGCTCAAATAGGCCTTTTTAATTAAGTCAGGTAAAATAGACTTTAAAGCATCGTATTCAGCAATTATTACTGGAGTCTGAGATATGGGTTCCTTTAAAGAATTGCCAGTATCTATTAATGCAATTAAATCCACCTCTTTATCCTTTAATCCAATAGTTACATTTGTCAAATAATTTGACCTATTTATCCTTAACCGGTGATATTTTAAAATATATCTTATTAGTAAAATAGCCAAAGAGATTCCTATAATCAAAAATTTAAATAGTTCCCAGGAATTTGCAAATGAAAATTTAGTTAATAAGCTATTATTGTTCAATATATAAAAAATCCCTATTACCGTACCGGCAAATATGAAAGAAACCATATAAAAGGCTGCTAACTGTTTGCAAAAGTGATTAAATTTTTCTGGATTAAAGGCTGTTATGATCATGAGGATAGATATGGAAAACTTTATTAAGAATTTTCCCATAAACTGCAAGGATGGGAAAAAAGCTATTAGAGTGTAAATTGAACCTAATAATGAGGCCATAAATAATCTAAATTTACTAGTTTTAGTTCTTGTAATACGCTTAGTCACATATAATATAATAAAATTAATTATTATATTTTCCAATAATAGGTATTCAGCATATACAAACACCCTAATATCCCCTTTAATATATCCTTATATTAACAGCTTATTCAAAGGAATCCATATTTATGTCTATTATATAAAAAGTAGGGGTAGAAATTTGTCATTATTTAATAATAAAAAAAACGTATCTCAACTATGAGAAACGTTTTTTGATATTAATCGATGTAATATTCATTATCTTCTTTTTCTTAAAAATGGAGGTATATCCAAATCATCTAAATTAAATTGGTTGGTTGCTGCTATCTCTTTTTCAAACTCGAAATCAATTTTTCTATCTTTCTCTCTTCTATCTGCATCAAATCCTGTCGCAATTACAGTTATTTTTACTTCATCTTTTAAGCTTTCATCTATTCCTGCACCAAATATAATATGGGCATCCTCATCAACGGCTTGTCTTATCAAATCAGCAGCTTCATTTACTTCGAATAATCCTAAGTCCTCACCACCTGTAATATTAAGTAGGACTGCTTTTGCCCCATCTACAGATGTTTCCAACAGCGGACTCTTAATTGCTTGTTTTGCAGCTTCAACAGCACGATTCTCGCCAGAAGCTGATCCTATCCCCATATGGGCTATTCCTCTATTATACATTATGGTTTTTACATCAGCAAAGTCTAAATTTATTAGATTGGGTACTGCTATTAAATCTGAAATTCCTTGTACCCCCTGTTTTAATACATCATCTGCCATGAGGAAGGCTTGTACAATAGTAGTTTTCTTTTCTGCCACCTGGAGCAAGCGATCATTAGGTATAGTTACCAGGGTATCCACTTTTGTTTTTAATTCTTCTATTCCCCTTTCAGCATGTAACATCCTCTTTCTTCCTTCAAAGGTAAAAGGTTTAGTAACAACCCCTACAGTTAGTATCCCTAATTCCTTTGCTACCTCTGCAATTACAGGAGCTGCTCCAGTACCTGTGCCTCCACCCATGCCGGCTGTAATAAAAACCATATCTGCACCTTTTAAGGCTTCACTAATTTCATTCCTACTCTCTTCAGCTGCCTTCATGCCTATCTCAGGATTTGATCCAGCACCTAGCCCCTTGGTAAGCTTCTCCCCTATTTGTAATTTATGCTCAGCTCTTGATGAATAGAGGGCTTGTCTATCGGTATTAAGTGCAATAAAATCAATTCCTCTAACACCACATTCAATCATTCTATTTATAGCATTATTTCCTCCGCCACCAACACCAACCACCTTAATCTTTGCAAAAGATTCTACATCAATATCAAAATCAAACATATCCTTAACCCCCTTATCATTTAGTTGCCAACCAATATTTACCTCAAATACTTCTATTGCTACAAATTATCTATAATAGTTGATTATATCCTATAATCCTCCTTAAATAATCAATGCTATTCATTTTTTTATCCTTCTTTTTAATAAAATACGCCTTATGTACGCAAAGTTTTCAAATATCCTTCCTCCAAAAGTAAATATTGCTGCATAATATAAAGGAACTCCCAGTCTATCTCCAATATATGCCAAGATAGCAGCTAGAATAGCATTACCAAAAAAACCAGACATAAAAATATTTATATCAAATTTGTCTTCCAAATTTGCCCTTATGCCTCCAAATACGGAATCAAGACAAGCTAATATGGCTACTGAAATATACAAGGAATAGGCCACATTATAAGTGTATGGCAATAGTAGCCCAAAAGCTATGCCAATTAATATGCCCAATACAGCAAAAATCATACTAATCACCTTCTTTTACTGGTTTAGCGTACTTGAAATCAAAATCCCCATTATATGCAGGAATTACAATATTGTCTTCCACAGTGGTCTCTATAACTATTTGATCTATGGTCTTTAAGGCATAGCCATAAGTATTAGGAGCATTTATAGCAGCAGACAATAATTTTGGGTCGCCTATTGCCTTAATATAAAAGGGTGAGCCTACACTTCTACCATTTATCCTTATAATAGGTCCACCACATTTTATTTCCGATGTTGATAATACCCTTTGATTATTAATGCTTATAGCCTCTGCTCCTGCTGCCCTTAAATCATTTATTATCATCAATACATCAACATCATGGATTAAATCTAAATCGTATTCTTCACCAAATGCTCCCTCCATCATATTATCCTGCATCTTTATTATAATACCTGAACCTTTGACTTTTTGAAATCCTGCAATAGCCTTATTTTTTATAAGTTCAGCTTGTAAAATATCCCTTATATCCTCATCACCATCTGCTATGCTTTCTAACATCTTTATTTGCTCATTTTTATCAGCAATCATAAGCTTTAAGTCTTCTATTTCCTTATATAATGCATTTAATTCATTTTTAGTAACCTCTATTGATTTCAATGTGACTGGTGCAAGATTAGGAATACTAAGTTTAAATTGGCCTGCCATAAAAATACCTATCAATATGGAGAAGATCAAAACTATTAAATTGGGTCTAGTTATTTTATTCATATTAACCCTCCAAATTTAATTGGCTTCATCTTCAACTGGTTCTGAATAAACAAACTCAACTAATTTTCTATATTTAGGTATTCTAACATTTTTCTCCTTCACCAGATGCACATCATAATCATAGTACTTCAATGTCCAAACTATCCCCCTCTTTAGAGCTAAGGCCGATTCCAAGGTTTCAGGATCTCCTATAGCCTTAATAACGATTGGTGAATTTATAGAAACTCCATTAACTTCTATATGGTTCCCAGCCCTTTCAATCTCTGTAAACGCTGTATACCTTTGATCATTAATGGAGATTGCTTCCGCCTCGGCAGCATTTAAAACACTAATAGTTTGAAGTATTAAATCTAAATCATCTACAATACTATACTCAATTCCATACTGTACATCAGCAGGTGGATCGTGAATTTCCATTACTATTCCTGGACCTTCTAAATCCACATATCCAGCTAACATCCTGTACTTTTCTAAATCCTTATACAAATTTTCAACATACACGTTATTATCTGCTTCGCCTTTTTCATATTGTTTTATTTTATTTTCAGCCTCCTCCAAGGCCCTCTGCAATGCATCCCTTTCTTCTTGGGCTTTTTTCAATTCTAAAGCTAGCTGCTGTGCCCTTTGAGTTGGCAGGACACCTTCACCAACAGTTTTATTTACGGTTTTAAATTGTATTGCTAATATAATGCCTAAGAGCAAGGAGACCATTGTAATTGCTAAATTTCCCTTTATTTTTTTCATATAACTCCCCCTATTTGCCATCCGTTACTACTATTGGATTATCCCCTTTGTTTAGCAATATCTGTTTTACATTTATGTCCTTTTTTTCAATATCATCTAGTATTTTATATAAGAAGCTTAATTTATATTTTACATTATCTAAGGGGCCAAAGGCAACCTTAATGCCATCATTTAATTCTAGTATTGTATTTTTATTATCGGAAAAGTTTATATATTTCATTAAGGATAAAAGCCCACTTCCATCACTAAACAGAATAAATTCACTTATATCTTTTCTTTTTAAAAGATCAAATAAATTTTCCCCGATTTTAGGCTCCTTCAAATCCAATCCAAATATCTGAGGTAGACCTTCTTTTCTGTTCTCCTTAACATCTAATATATACCCTTCCTGATCGATATATATAAAGGAGCCTATATAAGGGATTATTGCCTTTTCCCTTCTTTCCTCTATTTCAATTATTATTTGGTCAGGTAATTTCCTTCTTATTTTTGAACTCTTTATATATGAAAGCCTGTTTAAACTTTCCTCACCAATCTTTTTGCTTATTTTAAATATATTTTCTCCTTTAGTACACAAAGATGCCCTAACAACATCCTCATAGCTCAGCTTTTCATTTCCCACTACCCGTATATTCTTGATATGAAATACATCTGTTTTAAAAACAAATAGATAGCCTAATACGGCAACCAATATAAATAAAAGAAATCTTAATAATCTTTTCCTTCTCAATCTTTTTCTATTAGAACTCTTTCTTTTGGTATTCTTCCTTCTACTCAATGGTTAATCACACCTATCTGCTTGTCCCTATTGATTAAGGCAGCAAATGCTGCTATTAATCTACCATTTTTATATCAGCACCTAGCTCTTTTAATTCAATATGGAAATCCTCGTATCCCCTCTCAATATGGTAGATATTTTCTACTTCAGTAGTTCCCTTTGCTTTTAGGCCAGCTAATACTAAACAAGCACCGCCCCTTAAATCTTTAGCAGCAACCTTAGCTCCTGTAAGCTCCTTAACACCCTTTACCACTGCCACCTTGCCGAAAATCCTAATATTAGCTCCCATTCTAACCAATTCCTCCGCATGTTTAAATCTATTTTCAAATACAGTTTCTGAAATAATACTAGTGCCATCAGCCACACTTAACAAAGCCATAATTTGTGCCTGCATGTCTGTTGGAAAGCCTGGATAGGGCAAGGTCTGTATCATTTCTATTGAATTAATTTTTTTAGGTCCAATTACCTTTAATGAATCATTATCAGTATATATAATACATCCTGCTTCCTTTAATTTTGCAATAGTAGCCTGTAAATGGTCGGGTATTATATTTTTTATTACTATTTCTCCACCAGTTATAGCAGAGGCAACCATATAGGTTCCCGCCACTATCCTATCAGGTATGGTATTGTGGGTTACATTTCCTAATTCTTTTACCCCATCAATTATGATAACACTGGTTCCTGCTCCACTTATCCTAGCCCCTGCTTTATTCAAATAGTTTTGTAAATCTATTATCTCAGGTTCCCTGGCTGCATTGCGAATAATAGTAGTTCCTTCAGCTTTAACCCCTGCTAATATAATGTTTTCAGTAGCTCCTACACTTGGATAATCAAGCTGTATTTCACAACCCTTTAATCCTTTGATTTTACAATATATAAATCCGTGAGCCTCTTCAATCTCTGCCCCCATCTCCCTCAGGGCCTTTAAGTGCAAGTCAATAGGTCTTGGTCCTATTTCACAACCGCCTGGATAGCTAATTACTACCTCTCCAGTTCTGGATAACATGGCTCCCATAAGTATTATGGAAGATCTCATTTCCCTAACCAATTCTTCAGGGATTTTAATATTATTTAAAGGCTTGGAATCTACCCACATCATTTTGCCCAGCCGCTCTACTTTACATCCTAAGGATAGTAAAATGTTTTCCATAACCTCTACATCCCTGAGTCTTGGAACATTAAAAATTGTACTTTCATTAGCTCCAATGACGGTAGCGGCCAGGATGGGTAGTACTGCATTTTTAGCCCCAGTTACACTTACTTCCCCAACTAATCTGTTTCCACCATTGACTATTAATTTTCTCATCATCGCACCTCCAAATATGCTATACGGACGTATATGACCATATTATGCATATTTTTGGAAAGTGTGACGATAAATTACATAATTAATTCATTAATTATATCCACTATTTTTTCCGCTGCATTGGTATTACCCATCCTTTTACTTTTTCTGGCCATATCTATTAATTTTTTTCTATCACCTATTATTTTGAATATTATTTCATTCAAACCCTCTCCCGTCAAATCCTTTTCCAATATTAAATAAGAAGCTCCTTTTTTTTCAAAGGCCCGAGCATTGTACTCCTGATGATTTTCTGCAGTATAGGCCTTTGGTATTAAAATACTAGGTACTCCAATGGCAGAAATTTCAGCTAGGGTAATGGCTCCAGCACTTGTAATAACCAGATCTGCTATATTTAACCCCTTAGGCATATCATAAAAATACGGTAATACCTTAATATTTGTCCCTAATCTTAAATTCTCCACCTTTAACTTATTAATAAAATCGTCATAAAACCTTTTTCCTGTAATATGGATTATCTGAATATTATTATTGGAAATATTTTTTTTGATAACATAAAACATGGCATCATTTAATTTTTTCTGACCACCACTTCCCCCAAAAGATAAGATAAATGGAATGTTAGGATTTATGTTTAAATCAATATAGGCCTGTCTCTTATCAATTTCTAATATGCTTTTTCTTATAGGATTTCCCGTTAGTATTACCTTATCAGGATATTTAAAATACTTTTTTGCCTCCTCAAAAGTTACCAAAACCCTATTCACATACCTAGAAAGTATTTTATTGGTCACCCCTGGAAAGGCATTTTGTTCATGGATCACTGTAGGTATTTTTCTTAAACTTGCCATTAAAACTACTGGTCCGCAAACATAGCCTCCCGTACCAATTACCACATCTGGTTTAAAATCTTTAATAATCTGTCTTGCATCATTAAGGCCTAATAAGAGTTCCTTAATAGCCACAAAGACCTCTTTGTTAATCCTTCTTGGCATCCCCTTGACCCTTATACTTTTAAATTCAAAACCTTCCTTAGGGACTAATTCGCTCTCTAAACTATTTTCAGTACCTACATACAAAATTTCTGCATCCTTGTCCCTATCCTTTATTTCATTGGCTATAGCTAAAGCTGGATAGATGTGGCCTCCAGTACCTCCTCCTGATATTAGATACCTCATATTTTCAACTCCTATCTAAATTGACATGTCTTGATATGTTTAATAATATTCCTATAGCAGACATATAAAGAACTAAAGATGTACCTCCATAGCTAACCAAGGGAAGAGGGATACCAGTCGTTGGTATTGACGAGGTGACAACAGCGATATGAATCAAGGATTGAACTGTTATTAAAGCCACGATACCCGTAGCAAGTAAACATCCAAACAGGTCCTCAACATTCAAAGCTATCCTAATTCCTCTCCAAATTATTATCATGAACATTAAAATCACAGTTAGAGTGCCTAAAAAACCTAACTCCTCTCCTATTATTGCAAATATAAAGTCATTATAGGGCTCTGGAATATAGAAAAATTTTTGCCTGCTCTTTCCTAATCCCAATCCAAACAAGCCTCCAGAGCCTAAAGCGTATAAGGATTGAACAGCCTGCCAGCCAGTATTGGCTTTATCTGCGAAAGGATCTAAGAAAGCTGTAATCCTTCTCATCCTATATCCATCTTCATCTCCTACAATGGCCATTACCAATCCGGCTATAGCTCCTACAACCATTACAAATAAATGGCTTATTTTCATGCCTGCTATAAAAAAAATGCTGATTAAAGTCATACCTAAAGTTACAGTGGTTCCCAAATCCTTCTGGGCGTATATAAGCCCACAGGACAATCCGATAATTATCAATGTAGGTATAGTCCCCTTTTTAAAATCCTGAATCTTGTCCTTTCTGTTAGATAAAAAGGCTGCTAGAAAGATTATAGACCCTAATTTTATAATGTCGGATGGCATGAAGGTGGTAAATCCTAAATTAACCCACCTCCTGGCTCCCTTCTTGACAATTCCTAAAGGAGTAAATATCAATAAACCACTTGCTACTGCCCCAGCGTATATTAATTTAGATAATTTCTTTATTATTCTGTAGTCAAAATTCATAAAGAAAAGCATTGCAACTAATCCTACTAGGGCTGCTATTACCTGCTTTTTTAAAAAATAGTATCCATCATTCATAGTCCTTATGCCCTCAGGCCAAGATGAACTAAAAACCATTATTATACCCATAAATATAAGGAGCAATGTAGTTAGTAGCAAAGTAAAATCACAAGCCTTTTTTCTAACCTTTTTAGCCATTCTATTCCTCCCTTAGACTATGTACCGCCTTTTTGAAGTCCTTTCCCCTTTCCTCAAAACTCCTATACATATCCCAAGAGGCACAAGCAGGTGAAAGCAGTACATTATCCCCCGTTTTTGCCAATTCATAACTTTTTATAACGGCTTCCTTCATATTATCTACTATATATATATTATTAAATCCATATTTTATAGCAGTATTCTTAATTTTATATTTAGTTTCCCCTAATAGTATAAGAGCTTTCACTTTGTTATTAAATGAAAGTATGAATTCATCAAATTCATTTCCCTTATCATGACCACCAGCTATTAGTATAATCGGCGATTTTAAAGCTTCTATGGCTTTTATACTGGCATCTGGATTTGTACCCTTTGAATCGTTATAAAATTTAATCCCATTAACAGTATCCACATATTCGATTCTGTGCTCTACACCAGAAAAGGTCTTTAGTACATATTTCATAGTATCCATATCCAATCCCATAATCCAAGCTATGGATACACTGGCAAGAACATTTTCTAAATTATGTTTGCCCAACAGTTTTATTTCATCAGTCTTTATTAGAGCTTTAACACTATTTCCATCGTTTATAACTATATAGCCATCTTTAACATAAACCCCTTTAGGGAGTTCATACTGTCTACTAAACCAGATTAAATTGGAAGCCACCTCTTTTTCCATATTTCTAAGCAATTTGTCATCATAATTTAATATGGTATATTCATCTTTGGTTTGATTCCTAAATATTTTTTTCTTAGCGTCAATATAAGCCTCCAGATCCTTATGCCAGTCCAAATGGTCTGGAGTAATATTTAATATGACACTTACCTTGGGATTAAAATATACGGTAGATTCTAATTGGAAGCTACTAGCCTCAATTACAAATATATCCTCATTATCGGAATTAACAATATTCCATAAAATTCCTACTCCTATATTACCTACTACATGGGTAGGAAGATCTCCATTTTTAAAAAATTCACCTGTTAAAGCAGTTGTAGTGGTCTTTCCATTGGTACCAGTAATGGCAATAAAATTATTATCTGGATTTATGCGATAGGCCAACTCTATATCCGATATAACTTCTATACCCCTCCTGTTTGCTTCTTTTATTAGATCCACAGTTAAGGGTATTCCTGGACTTTTAATAATTAAATCTATATATTCCAGGGGGACATCATTGGTCCCCAGGAAGAATCTTACATTTAAATCCCTAATTTCAGATACATAGTCTATTAGTTCTTCCTCTTTTTTTAAATCACTAATAATTATATTAGCTCCTAATTTGTATAATGCTTTTGCAGTAGATACTCCACTAATACCTAATCCTAATACTAATACATTTTTGCCTCTTATATCCATAACCACACCTGTCCTTCTCTAACTTAAACTTACCACACCTATTAAGCATAAAATAACTGTAATACTCCAAAATACAATTACCACCTTGGTCTCCGGCCATCCTTTTTGTTCAAAATGATGATGAAGTGGGCTCATCAAAAATACCCTTTTTCTTGTAAGCTTATAGGAAGTTACTTGAATAATAACTGATAAGGCCTCAGCAAAATATATCCCACCAACTATAGGTATTATTAAAGGTAAATTTAGTAATATTGCAATTGCCGATACAGCTCCACCTAAAGCCATAGAGCCTGTATCCCCCATAAATACCTTGGCTGGATAGGCATTATGGATTAAAAAACCAAGGCAGGCCCCAGTCAAGCTGGCAGAAAATATGGAAATGCTACCCATCCCCCAATTAAGAGCTACAAGGCCAAAGAAGGATAATACTATTAAAGTAACCCCAGAGGCCAATCCATCTAATCCATCTGTCAAATTTACACTATTTACAGTGCCTACTACTACAAAGGCAATAAAGGGTATATATAGGTATCCTAAATCCAAATATCTATCACTAATAAAAGGCATAATAACCTTGGTTCCCAATACAGATGTGTTAGATTGGTAAATTGCCAAAAGGGTGGCCAATATTATTTGGCCAATTAGTTTTTGATAAGGTTTGAGACCTAAGGATCTTTTATTCACTACCTTCAGATAGTCATCTATAAATCCTATAAGGCCAAATCCTAGAGTTGAAAATAATAAAACATACATATCCCTATTTAACAATCCTGAGGTCAGGGTAGTGATAAGCAATGCAATTATCATTATTATGCCACCCATGGTGGGGGTTCCACTTTTAGATAAATGGGTTTTGGGCCCATCATCCCTAACATTCTGTCCAATATTTAGCCTTTTTAGTAAGGGGATGGTTATAGGCCCTAGTATAATGGTTATAATAAAGGAAATTATTATAATCCTGATAATATCTATATAATCAACCATCTGTTTTCTCCTCTCCTGTAAGCATTACCATTATTTTTCCATATTCTTTAGTATATCTAATACTATTTGTCTTTCATCAAAGGGAATTACCTCCCCTTTTATTATAGTATATGTTTCATGTCCTTTCCCCGCTAGCAGTATAGTATCCTTGGGTTCTGCATTTAATAATGCATATTCTATGGCTTCCTTTCTATCCGTTATAGCAACATAATTGCCATTTACCTTTTCTATTCCAACTATAATATCCTTTATTATTTGATCCGGATCTTCATATCTTGGGTTATCGGAGGTAACTATGCACAAATCTGCATGTTTTGCTACCGTCTCCCCCATAATAGGCCTTTTTGTCCTATCCCTATTGCCACCGGCTCCAAATACTACAACTTTCCTTCCCTGGGCAAACTGATCTATGGTAGTCAAAACCTTCTCTAGGCCATCAGGGGTATGAGCAAAATCTATTATTACAGAAAAATCCCTTCCTGTAGGTACTATTTCAAACCTGCCTTTAACCCCTTTAACTGATTCTATCCCCTTCTTAATAGTAGTCAGATCCAAATCGTATACAAGGCCACAGGCAATAGCTGCCAGTGCATTATATACACTGAATTTACCTAGTAATTTTAGGTTTATAGGAATAGACCCTTTTGAACAATTTAAAGTAAAATCTACACCTTTTACATGGTATTCAATATCTGTAGCATATACATCAGCCTTTTCATCTATTCCATAAGTAATTATAGGTACTTGGTTTTTAATATCATTAATTAACCTTCTCCCATAGGAATCATCTATATTGACTATATTATACCTTTTTGTCCTATTAAACAGCTTTAATTTGCTTTCATAATAATTGTCCATGGTCAAGTGATAGTCTAAATGATCCTTTGTTAAATTGGTAAATACACCTACCTGAAAATCCATATATTCTACCCTATTTAAATCTAAAGCGTGGGAAGAAACTTCCATGGCACAGTATTTAGTATCAGCATTTTCCATCTCCATTAGATGTTTTTGAATGGTTAAAGAGTCTGGGGTTGTATTATCGTTTTCTATTAATTTATCATCAATTATAGAACCCATAGTTCCAATTATTCCCGTTTTTTCACCATTAGTCTCAAAAATACCCTTTATTAGGTATGTAATAGATGTTTTTCCATTGGTTCCTGTAACCCCAATTAGATTTAGTTTTTTAGTGGGGTTTCCGTAAAAAACAGAAGAAAATTTGGCTAAAGAATCAACGGTATTATTAACTTTAATTACAGTCACACCATCTCTATCTATATTTACATCCCTCTCCACCACTATACAGTTGGCACCCTTTTCTAGGGCTTGGTTAATAAAACTGTGGCCGTCTACTGTAAATCCCTTTATGGCAATAAACATATTGCCTTTAGATATTTTTCTAGAATCATGTTCTATTCCTGTAATATCAATATTAGTATCCCCTTTTATGATTTCATACTTAGTATCAGCTATTATAGTTTTAAGTTTCAACTTTACACCTGCTTTCATATTACTAATATAATGAATTAAAAGGCAACTTAACAAGTCGCCCCTCAATAATATTACTCCTTTATTTGAAAAAATTCAACTTAATCCTTTTCAATAGAGTAATTTATATCATCAATCTTAATTATTGTACTCCTCTTGTAAATATAGATCTATTATAGAGCCCTTGGTCACCTCAGTTCCAGGCAAAGGAAATTGATCTATTACTACAGAATTTTCCGTTATGTTATAGGATTCAGTAGTATATCTGAAACCCAGCTGACTGAGTATTTCTCCCGCTTCCCCAATGGTCATGTTTCTCACATCTGGAACTACTTCAGTATATTCAAATTGTTCCTTTTCCTCCTCTGTAAATTCTGGTTCAACCTCTAAGTAAGACAAGGTCTCCTCTATTACCTTCCCTGCTACAGGGGCTGCTACACTTCCTCCATAATACATGCCCTCTGGTTCATCAACTATTACCAGTACGGCTATTTTGGGATCTGTAGCCGGTGCTACAGCTACAAAAGAACCAATATATTTCCCCGGTGCATATTTTCCATCTATAATCTTTTGGGCTGTACCAGTTTTGCCTGCAACCCTATATCCAGGAACATATGCGTTAGTCCCAGTTCCCTTAGTGACTACAGATTCCATCATTTCTAGCATCATATCGGAAGTAGTCTTTGAAATAACCTGCCTTATTACTTCAGGTTTATTTTCTATAACCACATTGCCCTCATTATCTATTAATTTAGAAACAAGTCTAGGTTTCATTAAATTACCCCCATTGGCAATGGCAGAAACGGCATTAATAAGCTGTATGGGAGTGACAGCTATACCATGACCATAGGACATGGTGGCTAAGTTTATTTCTTTAATAACGTCTGTATTAGGTGGTATTATGCCTCCCTGCTCACCAGTAAGTTCTATGCCAGTCTTCTCTCCAAATCCAAAAGCCTTTATGTATTTATATAATTTTTCCTTGCCTAGACTTCTACCTAAATTCACAAATACTACGTTACATGAGTTTTCCATGCCTTCCTTTAAAGTTTGGGCTCCATGGGGATTGTACCATCTAGAACACTTGAGTACTCCTCCGGGTATATCTCTGATAAATCCATTACAATAAAAATGGCTATCCATATTAGCTACATTTTCTTCAAGGGCAGCAGCTGCTACTATGGTTTTAAAGGTTGAACCTGGTTCATAGGCATCGTTTATTGCAAAATTCCTCCACATATCATACCATTTTTTTTGCAATTCCTCCTCAGGCAATTCCTTCCATTTCTCCTTTTCCTTTTCATCTAAAGGCTCTCTAGGATTATTAGGATTGTATTGGGGTAAGGTTGTCATTGCCAATATATCGCCAGTTTTGGGATCCATAACTATAATGGAAACATTTTTGGCCTTTGTGGTTATTAGAGATTCCATGGCAGCCTTTTCTGCAAAATGTTGAATAACTTCATCTATAGTTAGTACTACATTTAACCCATCCTCTGCATCATATACCCGTTCCCCATCGTAGGGCATTTGCCTTCCACGAGCGTCTTCAGTTTTCACCCACCTTCCAGGTGTTCCTGATAAATATCTATCATAGGTTTTTTCTATACCATATAATCCATAACCATCTATATCTGTAAAACCTAGTATATGGCTTGCAAAATCCTCATAGGGGTAAAACCTTTTATTATCTTCTACAATCTCTATTCCCGACAATCTCAGATTTCTCAACTTTTTAGCTTCTTCCTTAGTAATCCATTGTTTTATCTTCTCCACATTCTGCCTCTTAGTTATTTTTTCATACACAAGGGATTCATCCATATCTAGTACCTCTGCCACCTTTTTGGCTGTATCAATAGGATCGTCTATATCGGCAGGGCTTGCCCATACCGTATAAGAGCTTACTGAAATTGCAAGCTTTTTCCCGTTTCTATCAAATATTATTCCTCTTTTGGGTTTTATTTCGATACCCTTGGTCCATTGCTCTAAAGCTCCTTTTTTCAATTCTTCCCCTCTTGCTATTTGTATATACCCTGTTCTTATAATTAGTGCAAAAACTACTATCAAAACCACTGCAAAAACGAATACCAACCTTTTCTTTGTAATATTGCTGGGTACTGTCAAAACAAAACCCCCTTAAAACAGACTTAAAAATAAATTCATAACGCTTTTTAATCTCTCTCCAATAGTATTAACCCCATCCTCTACTTCAGCTATTTCTATCTCTTCTACCTCTACATATACTATCTGCTCCTCCTTTGGATAATCTAGTCCCAGTTTAATCATAGCTTCCTCTTCTACTCTAGAAATAGACTTAATCCCTTCCAACTGGGCAATTAAATCCTGTTTCTCCCTTTCCAGTTCAATCCTTTGTTTTTCCAGTTCTGTTATTTCCAATCTCAGCTTAGTTATATTAGCATATCTATACAATATGTATAAGGATATAATCATTGCCAACATAGCCATACCTATTACAGCTAACTTGGCAGCTGCATAGGATTTCTTTTTCTTCTTTTTCAACCTTCTAGGCCGTTCTATTTCAACATCCATTTGTTCTGGATAATAATGTTCTAATTCCCTTTTTGCTACTAACAATTTATTCTACCCCCCTTTATTTTAGAACTTAAACTCTTTCAGCAATCCTTAACTTGGAACTTTTCGATCTGGGATTTTGGTCAATTTCCTTTTTAGTAGGCACAATCGGCTTTTTAGTTATAATATTTATCTCCTTCTTCTTATCGCAAACACATATTGGAAAATCTGGCGGGCATACGCATTCCTTGCTTAGTTCCTTAAAGCTATCCTTTACAATCCTATCCTCCAATGAATGAAAGGTGATAATACATATCCGTCCCTTACTATTTAGTAACCTACACATTATAGGAATACTTTCCCTCAGTACATCTAACTCCCTATTTACCTCTATTCTAATAGCCTGAAAGGTCCTTTTGGCTGGGTGGCCCCCTTCCATCCTAACCTTTTGGGGTATAGCCTTTTTGATTATGTCTACTAATTGTAGTGTAGTCTCTATAGGTTTTTTCTTCCTTTCCCTTACAATAAATTCAGCAATACGCTTGGCCCACCTTTCTTCTCCATATTCCCAAATAATTCTTTCAAGCTCCTCTTGGCTATATTTATTTACTACATCCTTGGCTGTAAAATCTTTAGTCTTATCCATCCTCATATCTAAGGGAGCGTCTTTCTGGTAGGAAAAACCCCTCTCCCTACTATCCAGTTGATGGGATGATACACCTATATCTAAAAGGATACCGTCCACCTTATCTATATTTAATTCAGATAAAATCCCCTCTATATTTGCATAATTATCATGGACCAAGGTAACCTTACCCATGTGGTCCTTCAATACTTCCTCTGCTTTTTTAATGGCATTTAAATCTTGATCTATCCCTATCAGCCTACCGCTGGTCAATCTTTTTACTATTTCTATAGAATGTCCAGCACCTCCTATGGTGCCATCTACGTATATCCCATCTTCTTTTATGTTTAATCCCTCTATTGTTTCCTTAAGTAATACAGGCGTATGTTGAAATTTCAATTCCTCCACTCCTTAATCAGATTCCCAATTCTGCCATCTTTTCAGCAATACTATCATAGCTTAAACTTTCATCCTCATTATAGCTATCCCATTCCTCTTTACTCCATATCTCAATCCTAGTAGCAACTCCTATAATTACCACATCTTTTTTCAGTCTTGCATGTTCTCGTAAATTGCTAGGTATAAGAACCCTACCTTGCTTATCGAGAACACACTCCGTTGCTCCTGCAAAGAAAAATCTTACAAAGGCTCTGGCATCTCTATTGGTAAGGGGCAAAGCTCTTAATTTCTGTTCAAGGACAGACCATTCTTCCCTGGAATAAACGAACAGGCAGTTATCAAGACCTTTAGTCATTATGAAATCAGAACCTAGGCCTTCTCTAAATTTTGAAGGCATTATTACTCTGCCCTTATTGTCTAGCGTATGTTGGTACTCCCCAATAAACATACCTGTCACCCTTTTAGTATAATTTGCCCCACTTCCTACCACTTTACTCCACATATTATTTATTCTATACCATTTTATAAATTCCTTCTATTATTAAAAAATATTTTCTCCTTTTTATTAGGTCTTGGGTCCCATTTTTTTAATTTTTTTCTTATTTCTTTATTATCCGACAGCCCATATGGTCAAAAAAGAAAAAATAGAGGAAAATCCTCTATTTTAGTCCCTTTTTTCCCTTCTTCTTTTAAATAATAAAAGGGTTAATATTATTCCAATTATACTGATTAACTGGGCTACCCGAATAGGCCCTAACATCAGGCTGTCAGTTCTTAGGCCTTCTACAAAAAACCTGCCCACAGAATAAAGCATAAAATACAATAGGAAAACTTCTCCACTAAATTTAGCTTTCTTTCTTCTATACCAGAGAAGGAATATGAAAACTAAAAAATTCCAAATAGATTCATATAGGAAGGTAGGGTGAACCTTTACTCCATCTACCATTATGCCCCAAGGTAAATCTGTTGGCCTACCATAGGCTTCTTGATTTATATAATTTCCCCAACGGCCTATTGCCTGGCCTAGTATAAGACTGGGGGCACAAACATCTGCTACCTGCCAAAAATCCACCTTCCTCTTCCTGGTAAATATTATAGCTACAATTACAGCCCCTATAATGGCACCATGGATAGCCAGGCCTCCGCCCCTAAAATTAAATATCTCTCCTAAATTATCCTTATAATAGTCCCAACTAAATATTACATAATGAATCCTAGAACCTATTAGGCCAGCAGGAATGGCATATATTAAAAGATCTATTAGGGTATTTTCATCCATACCTATTCTTCTAGCTTCCCTTAAAGCAAGAATGGTACCAATTACAACTCCAATGGATATCAATACCCCATACCACATAATTTCAATACCAAATATCTCAAAAGCTACAGGATCCATACATAGTCACCTACCTTATATTATCAATAATAATAAGTATATCACAAATTTTCTGTCTGTCTATAATATAAATCTCCAATAAATCCAATATATAAAAAAACCCGATCATACGACGGGTTTTTTACCTTATGCCTTCCATTATTCTATTTATTTCATCTACATAATTATCATAGGGTTTACCATTCATTAACCCCTCTATTATTCCTTCAATCTGATCAAATATCTTTTATTGTCACTTATCAATACCTGACTTATACCACTGTCATTCTCCAAAATCGTACTATTTATGGTTTCTTTTAAATCCTCTGTTAGTTGATAACCATCAGCCATTTCAAGACCAACTGCAACCCTATCATTTAATATTATAGCTGTAGCATTATCTATTCCATATAGGTTTACCACTAAATCGGAAATATTCTCCGATCTAATCAATAGATCCTTATCCTTGGCAGATACTCCTAATGTAATTTCCTCTTCCTGAGTGTCTTCAAGGCTTTCTTCCTTATTCATATCATCCATCTTATATTCACTAGGCTGACAGGCTGTCAAAAGACTAATGATTAATAATAGAAATAGAATTGATTTTATTATATTTGTTTTTTTATTCATATTCTTCTTCCCTCCCTATCATATAGTTTTTCATTAATGTAGAATTTTATTACAAAAAAGGATATTTGGATTAAAATTTAGGAAAATACTTGTACTCTCTTAATATAATCCAATTCCTATCCTTTTCTTTTTGACATTGAATCCATACTGTTTATAATATATAATAGATTTTGTATGCAAACTTAGGAATTTGAAAGGAAGGTTTTGATGAAATTAGGAATAGTTGGACTACCAAATGTAGGAAAGAGTACTCTTTTTAATGCCTTAACAGCTGCTAAAGCAGAAGCTGAAAATTATCCCTTTTGTACCATAGAGCCCAATGTAGGAATAGTATCTGTTCCTGATCATAGATTGGATATGTTAGCTGAATTAATAAATCCAGAAAAGGTAACTCCTGCTACTATAGAATTTTTTGATATTGCAGGCCTGGTTAAAGGGGCCAGTAAAGGTGAGGGGTTGGGAAATAAATTCCTATCCCATATTAGGGAAGTAGAAGCAATAGTCCATGTTGTCAGATGTTTTGAGGA
This sequence comes from Tissierellia bacterium, assembly GCA_012728725.1. Lineage (GTDB taxonomy): Bacteria > Bacillota > Clostridia > Tissierellales > Tepidimicrobiaceae > JAAYEM01. The sequence continues at coordinate 42,694 of JAAYEM010000021.1, forward strand.
TGAAAATATAAGCCACGTAGAAGGAAAGATAAGTCCACTGGATGATATAGAGATTATAAATATAGAGCTTATGCTTTCTGATCTAGAGATAATAAACAATAGGTTGCAAAAAGTTGAAAAGCTGGTTAAGGGAGATAAATCTTATAATAAGGAATTAGAATTGTTAAAGAGATTGATAAATTCTATTGAAAACAACCGCCCATTAAGAAGCTTAGATTTTAATGAAGAAGAGCTAAAAATAATTAAAGGTTTCGGTTTATTATCCCTAAAGCCAGTATTATATGTATGTAATATTTCTGAAGAGGATCTACTATCTGGAGAAGATAACAAATATGTAAAATTGGTAAAAGATTATGCCCAAAAAGAAAATTCACAGGTAATTGTAATTTCAGCAAAGATAGAATCAGAGATTTCTCAACTGGATAAGGAGGAGAAAAAAGAATTTCTAAATGAACTTGGTTTAGAAGAATCTGGTTTAGATAAATTAATAAATGCCAGCTATGACCTTTTAGGTCTTATGAGCTTTATAACTGCAGGTCCCAAGGAAGTAAGGGCATGGACCATTAAAAAAGGCACTAAGGCTCCCCAGGCAGCGGGTAAAATCCATACGGATATGGAACGGGGCTTTATTAGGGCAGAGGTAATTAATTATAAGGATCTACTAGAATGTGGTGGAATGGCCCAGGCTAGGGAAAAGGGCCTTGTTCGCTTAGAAGGAAAAGATTATGTAATACAGGATGGAGATGTGGTACTATTTAGGTTTAATGTATAAAAATAAGGGGCTTAGCCCCTTATTTAAAAAGTCCCCTTATTACCATCAATAATCCAATTATAATTAATGGGATTCCTATAATGGAACCTATAACAGTTATAGTTAACAAAATTCCAACTGGTATAAAAACAAATCCTAATATTATGGCTATTAAGCTCCCTGTCAAACTTATAAAAAACTGGGCCAGTTTTCCCAACAATATAAAAGGAAAAAACAAGATCTTCAAAACTAACATCCCCCTAGATATATTATTATTACTATAATATGATAAATGGCTAAAAATTTCTATACGAAAAGGGAAGCTCCCCTTTAGCCATCGTATACCATGGCATTCAATTCCCCTTTTACTAGCCTCCAATTGGGCAGGAATTTATCCATATAGGCAATAAATCTCTTATTATGACTTTTTTCCAATAAATGAACCATTTCATGAACTATTATATATTCCAAGCACCGGGGATTTTTCTTGGCCAATTCTAAATTTATCCATATCCTTTTTGCAGTAGGATTACAACTTCCCCACCGGGTCTTCATCCTTTTTACTCCAAATTCATTGACCTTTACCCCTAAAACAGGTTCCCATTTTTCTATTAGGGGAGGTATCAATTTTTTCAATTCCCCTCGGTACCATTCAATCATTACTTTTTCCCTTAAATATTTAGGAGTATTTTCCCTAACAAATAAATCTATATATTTTTTATTCCTAACCTGAACCCCTTGTTTCCTTTTATTGGTATAGACTACATTTAGTAGGTAACGCTGGCCTAGAAAATAATGGCTTTCCCCTGATACATACTCCCTTTCAAGAATCCTTTCCTGGTCTTTAAATTTCTGCTGGTGTTTTTTGATCCAGGACAGTTTTGATATGGCGAATTGCCGGATGGCTTCCTCATCCATCCATTTAGGAGCAGAGATCTTCACCTTACCATGGGGAGGATGGACGGAAATATAAAGGTTTTTTATATTCTTTTTAGTTAGTTCTATCTCTATACCATTAATTATTATCCTTTCCATCAATATCCTTCCTTTTTCTATTAAGGTAAAAATTTAATCTCTATATTGAAAGGCATCCATTCCGCCCCTTAATTCATCACACCTGCTTCATTTACTTCTATATAAATGCCCTTCTTAATAGAAGATTATAATTCCTCCTTAGCTATACTAACTATATTTTACAGCATTCAGCCATTGGTGTCCAAAATAGGGATAAATATTTCAAAAAAACTTTAGATGCATGGCTTTCTTTAATTTAACCATGCATCCAATTGGGCTTAAATATTATTAAATTGCTCCTCTATTTAGAAAGGATTCCTTAAATAGACACCTTTTACAATTTATAGTTAACTATTAGGGTGGGATCTAATACCCTAAATGTAAAAGATTCGGTTAAGAAGAATTTTACCCTTTCATTATCATGCTCCTGATATCCCAGGGATAGGTCCTGACCTATGGTCAATTCTAAATCCTCATGATCATAGGGTACAAGGATTGCTCCATCTATTACATGGCAATAGATTATCTTATGGCCAATTAGCTCTTCTATCCTCTTATCTAGTGGATAAGCGGTTTCCTTAGACAGTATCCTTTTGTATGCTTCTTTACCTACTATCAAGGTATAAGGGCCTTCCTGATAAGCTTCCCTCAACCTAATGAGTCCTTCTGTAATGGCTTCCATTATAGCATTAGGATTGTTTCCAAATTCTATCGGATCTCCTTCAGCAGATTCTATTAATCCCTTTATATTGGCATCTGCCAATCCATTATATACTGCATTCTCTTCAAATAGGGCTATCTCCTTTGCTGCTTGCTCTAATGGCTCATAATCTACATCCTTTGCTCCCCTAATAATATTGTCCAATTCCCATCTATTCATTTCAAATTCAATCCTAGCCTCGGTTAATGGTAGTACGCTAAAATTAGCATATCCTATATTGCCATTTTTCTTTATTTGTCCTAATCTACCTTCTGTAATTACATTGAAGTCCCAACCCTTTGGACCTACAACCTTAACTACCCTTCTAGCTGAAAGATAGGTTTTAAATACCTCCATAAGCCTATCTTCCATTTCCTCCCAAGCTGCATTGGTTACTGGTGCAAGATCCCTATATAGCATTCCACTTTACCCCCTTATTTTAAATCTCCAACATTAAGTCCAGATCTTCCCTCTGGCCTTTCATCTCCATCTTTTCCCATAGCTTCCTCTTCCAAGCCAACTATTGGGCCCTCTGTAAATAAGTAAGTTCTTAGCTCTCGGTCCCATACAGGCATATTCCTTCTTAACCACTCTAAAGTCATGCAGGCATGCTCAATTTCCTCATCCCTATTATGGGCCAGTATGGCCTTTAACTCCTCATCCTTGGTGGCTACCACCCTCTGATTATACCAATCTACAGCTTCAATCTCTTCCTTTAAGCTGTTTAAGGCCCTTACAATATCCTTAGCCTTCTCATCTAAATATTCTACTGGTTCATGATACTGATTCATAAAAAAACCCCCCATTTATCCTTTATTTTAAAATAATCATACCCATTTAGTTATAAAATAATCAAACTGACTACAAAAAAACTGAGAGTAAATCCCCTCTCAGTTTTTCTCCTGTATATACCCTTCAATTATATTTACCGAGGCACTAGCTCCAATCCTGGACGCTCCAGCTTCTACCATAGCTTTTGCCCTTTTATAATCCCTAATACCTCCAGAAGCCTTTATTTTAAGCCTGTCACCAACAACTTCCTTGATCAATTTAATATCCTCTATAGTAGCTCCACCGGTACTAAAGCCTGTTGAAGTTTTAACAAAGTCTGCCCCGGCTTGTTCGCATAATTGACAAGCCTTTACCTTTTCTTCATTAGTCAATATGCAGGCTTCTATTATAACTTTAACAATGGCTTTGCCCTTAACAGCTTCAACTACCGCCTCAATATCCTCTCTAACTAGATCATAATCTCCATCCTTAAGGGCACCAATATTGATTACCATATCTATTTCATCAGCACCATCTTCTATGGCTCTCCTGGCTTCAAAGGCCTTAGTTTCCTTCCTGTTGGCCCCTAAAGGAAATCCAATTACTGTAGCTACCTTTATATTGGAGCCTTTTAAATACTCCTTGGCTAGTTTCACATAATAGGGATTAACACATACAGCTGCAAACCCATATTTTTTAGCTTCATTACAAAGCTGGTAGACCATTTCCCTTGTTGCCTCCGCTTTTAGCAGGGTATGGTCAATCATTGAAGCCAATTCTTTCATTAAACCACCCTTTATTTGATTAACTCAACTAAATCCCCATTCTTCACTCCTGCTGCATTTCCTTCCTCTATATCAACATGCATTTCCAAAGCAAAATCGTCTTTTACCCTTACCAATACATTCTCAAATATTACAGCCCTAGGACCTTCTGTTCTTACCCTAACTATGTCTCCATCTTTTATCCCAAATCTTTCTCCATCTGATGTATGCATATGTATATGTCTAGCTGCAACTATTACACCCTCTTTTAATTCCACTTCCCCTTTAGGTCCCACAATTTTTATTCCAGGGGTTCCTTCTATATCTCCAGAATTTCTAACTACAGGTTCTACACCTAATTTAATGGCATCAGCAATGGAGATTTCTACTTGAGTTTTACTCCTTACTGGACCTAATACCCTTACCCCTTTAATAGTATTTCTTGGTCCTACAAGATCCACTTTTTCTTCACAGGCATATTGACCTGGCTGAGATAGGTCTTTGCTTCTAGTTAATTCATAGTTTTCACCGAAAAGAATATTCAAATCCTCTTGTCCTAAATGAACATGTCTGTTAGATAATGCAATTGGTAATTTGTTATCCATATTAATTCCTCCTCATATTATTATTATAAACTTGTCCTCTTTATCAATTATATTAGTTTAAATATTAAAAATCAAACATTTAACTAAATAGATTATATAAGGCATTAAAAAATCCTGGATAAGATATATTGACACATTCATGGTCTTTTATTATAGATTCTCCCTCTGCCCTTAAGGCAGCAATAGATAGGGCCATGGCAATCCTGTGATCCTTGTAGGAATTAAGTATTCCCCCTTTTAATGTAGCCTTTCCCTCTATAATCATTCCGTCAGGCAATTCTCTTACAAATGCTCCCATTTTATTTAACTCTCTGACCATAACTGCTATTCTATTGCTCTCCTTATACTTTAATTCCTGGGCATCCCTTATGATGGTCCTTCCTTCTGCTAGAGTTGCAGCCACGGCTATAATTGGTATTTCATCTATTAATGTGGCTATTATATCTCCACTTATTATAATGCCTTTTAATGGAGAATACTTAATCTCAATATCTGCAAATGGTTCATTATTTAATGCCCTTTTATTAAAAATATTAATATCTGCTCCCATCTCCTTTAATACCTGGATTATACCAGTTCTAGTAGGATTTATTCCCACATTTTTTATAGTTATATTGGAACCTTTAACTATGGAAGCAGCCACCATAAAATAGGCAGCAGAGGAAATATCCCCTGGCACATAGATATCCTGGGCCTTAAGGAATGCAGGGGGTTTTATAAATATATTGCCATTAATATTTTGTACCGGGCAGCCAAAATAAGTTAACATCCTCTCAGTATGATCCCTAGTAGGCTTTCCTTCCATTATCCTAGTAGGACTTTCTGAATATAAACTAGCAAGAAGTATAGAGGATTTGACCTGGGCACTGGCCACTGGCAGGGTATATTCTATCCCTTTTAGTTTCCCCTCTATACCCTGGATCTCCAAGGGTAGGTATTTATCCTCCCTTCCCTTTATTAAGCCACCCATCTTGCTCAAAGGGATTATTATCCTATCCATTGGCCTATTGCTTAAAGACTCATCCCCTATCATAGTAGTAGAAAAATTTTGGCCTACCAGTATTCCAGCTAAAAGTCTTGCAGTGGTGCCAGAATTGCCACAGTCTATTTCCTCCTTTGGTTTCTTTAGTCCCTTGAGGCCTACCCCTTCAATCCTAAGTAGATTCTCAGATTCCTTGATATCAACTCCCATATTCCTAAAGGCCTCAATGGTTCTTATTACATCCTTGGAAAATAGGATGTTTTTTACTGTGGTAGTCCCTTCCGCCAAAGCTCCTAGCATTACACTCCTATGGGAAATGGATTTATCTCCTGGTAAGCTTATTTCACCAATTAGTTTGTGTTTTCCTCCCTTAATAATCAATCCACTCACCCTTTAAACTATCCATTATAATCCCTTCTTCCACATCATAAAATAAGTCCACCCTACCTGTGCCAGTAGGCAGAACAAAAGCTATTTTGCCATCCTCATTCTTTTTATCCTTCTGCATTATGGGTATTAATCTTTCTACCTCTCTTTGGCTAAATTGAATTAAAGGTACCAATTTATTTAGGACCTTATATATTTCTTCAAAATAGGCTTTCTCTATTAAACCTTTCTTTTTAGCTATATAGGATTCATAAAGGATTCCTAATATTACTGCTTCCCCATGATTGTATTTACCAAAATCATAAAGGGCCTCAATACTGTGGCCTATGGTGTGACCAAAATTTAAAATCCTCCTGATCCCCTTATCATACCTGTCCTTGCCTACTATTTCCTCCTTTATAGCCACTGATCTTTTTACTATGGGCAAAAGCACTTCCAAATTCCTATCATATATCTTATCTATATTAGAACTTACATATTGGAAGAAATTATAGTCATATATTAGTCCATATTTTAATATTTCACCTAAACCGCAGGTTATTTCCCTTGTAGGAAGGGTTTTTAAAAAGTCCAACTGGATTAAGGTGATTTCAGGAAAATAAAAGGAGCCTATTATATTTTTTAAACCCCTATAATCTATGCCTACTTTACCCCCTATACTACTATCTACTTGGGCTAAAAGGCTTGTAGGAATCTGGATATACTTTAATCCCCTCATATAGGTGGAGGCCACAAAACCGGCTATGTCCCCTACTACTCCTCCTCCAAAACCCATTATTATGGTCCCTCTATCTATATTTTTTCCTATCAAATCATCATATATGGATAGTGTGGTTTCTATGGATTTGCTCCCCTCTCCTGGTTTTATAATATAAGTAAATACATCATAGGCTTTTATATGTTTCAACAAATAATCCATATATAAACTATTAAGGTTTTCATCTGTGATAATGTACACCTTTTTAACATTATTGGATTTTAAATAAGAGTCCAATTCCCTTAATAGGTCCTTGCCAATTATCACTTCCATATTATCACCTATCTTCTAATCTATTCCTGTAATTCTCAAAATTGGCAATAATCTCTTCCATACTGTCTCCACCAAATTTAATAAGCATCTCATTGGCCAATACATAGGCCAACATATTTTCAGCTACAATGCTGGCTGAAGGTACTGCACAGACATCAGACCTTTCAAACTGGGCCACCACCTCTTCCTTGGTATTAATATCTACAGTCCTTAAAGGCTTTTTTAAGGTGGGAATAGGCTTCATAACTGCCCTCAATATTATATCTTCACCATTGGAAACCCCGGCTTCAATCCCCCCTGCATTATTGCTTTTCCTATAGTATCTACCCTCAGCATAGTATATCTCATCATGGACTTGAGAGCCCAGCTTATTGGCTACATCAAAGCCTGCTCCAAACTCTATGCCTTTTATTCCGGGAATACTCATTATGCTATAGGCAATCTTTCCATCCAACCTTCTATCCCAATGGTCATAGCTGCCTAAGCCTAAGGGAACATTCATCCCAATTACCTCTATTATCCCTCCTAAAGTCTCCCCCTCTTCCTTTGCCCTTTCTATCTTATCTATCATTAATTTTTCCTTTTCCTTATCTAATACCCTTATGGGGGATTCATCAGCCTTTAACAGCTCTTCCCTACTTATATCCTTATAGCTTTTTTGAACCCTAATATCTCCAATTTGGACTACATGGCTGTATATATTTATATTAAATTCTTTTAATAAAAGTTTGCATATACTGCCTAAAGCTACCCTCATGGCAGTCTCCCTGGCACTGGCCCTTTCCAGAGTGTTTCTGCCACCTTTTTGATTGTATTTTAAGGTCCCTGCTAAATCCCCATGGCCAGGCCTAGGCCTGGTTATCTCAACTAGCTCTATATTGGTTCCCCTGTTTTTGATCATAAGGGATATGGGATTGCCTGTAGTGTAACCTTGGTTTACACCGGATAAAACTATTATTTCATCCCTTTCTATGGCCATCCTCTGGCTTCTCCCATATCCCATTTGCCTCCTTTTGAGTTCATTATTTATAAATTCTATATCTAAATAGAGATTTGCAGGTATCCCTTCTATTATTCCAATTAGGCTTTCTCCATGGGATTCTCCAGCAGTTAAGAATCTAATCATATTAACTCTCCTTTACACATTCTTAATAATTAGATTATAGCACACTACAAATCATATAGTTAATGATAACTATTTGATAAATTAATTCATAAAAATAAAAAACTACCACCTCTAATAGTGGTGGAAGCATTTTGCTTAATAATTACTATAAGTTTACAAATTAGTGGCAGGCACTAATATTTACTAAATTAATGGTACCTAACATTAAGTTAGAAAAAGTTAGTAAATAAGGACCTGGTCAGGATATTTACTAAAGGTTATAAATGTCAGTAAATAGGTTAATATTAGAGGGTGTATAATATTTTATATAGATGGCAGCTAGTGATAGGTTAATAAATTAATAAATAAGTTGATAAGTTAGTTTGGTTTTTTTTCTATTGTCGAGCATAAATAAGCAAATTATACACCCCTATAATAATTCCAAGTCCAAAACATACAAAGGCCATAATCCTATAGTATAGTGAATAGGCAACTATGGGGGACACAGTGTAAAGGATTACTCCTAATAGTATAAATTTGAATATCTTGTCTTTTCTACTAATATTTAAACTATTCTTTATATCCCCTATCCAATTTCTATGTTTAGCAACTATTAATTCCTCTATTTCATCTTTTTGGGGATATTCCTCAATTTCCTTAAGCATTTCTATAATCCTGTTTAAATCTATCAATAGATACTCAGTTTCTTCTTTTACTTCATCGGCAAAGGATGTACTAGTTATTAGAATTCCTTCCTGTATATTCTTATTTTCCATTTCCCTTACAAAGAATTCCAGATCCTTTAATATAACTATATTGTCAGGAGAATTTTTGAAGCATTTAACCCCATATATCTCTCCATTTATTTCACCTATAAAATCTATATTGTTGTTGTATTCAAAAAAGGTGGTCTTATAATATTTTTCAAGCAATTCCTTTATATATTTCAAAAAATCTCGATTGCCGTATTTTCCTATCTCCTCTACTATCTGTTTATTGGCCAATTTTTCATTTATATCCATAATTCTTTTATACCTGGCCCTTCTTTTCCAAGCCACTAGTAATACTATATATATGCCTACTAATAATGTGGTCAATGTAATAGTCCAAATAATGCTCCCAGTACTGTTAAATATGGTTATAAGAAAAAATAGTATTAAAAATAGGGTTATAAAAATCCAGTCAATCAGGGAAGCGTAAATGCTCTTCCCACCCTTTATCTCCCTAGTGTAATAACTATTAAGAATCATTTGCCTTCTGATAACTTTAAAATAATCTTTAAAATTTAATAATCCCTTCATCGCTACCCTTCCCCTTCTTCATAAATATGTAGGCTATTGTCTGTATTATTGCCAATATTATCATAAATAATAATACAATCCTTTTAAATATATTTATGAAGAAGGCTTCTGGCAGCATCTGTATCAATAAATCTGTTTTAGGATTTAATAGCCATAGGTCGTTATCAAAAAATATTAGATGGAAATAGGTAAAGTATTTAGTAAAATCCAGCATAGATAATATGAAAAGAAGTAGCATAAAGCCCCACCATATAAAGATCCCATAAAATAGTCCTTTGGCTAAAGTCCTCTGCTCTTTAAGGACCACAAATGTTATTATCAATACTAATGATAAGAAAAAAAGGACATTCTTAAGTATAAATCCATTTTTAAATAGTATCTTCACATCTTCCATATGTTGTACTTCCCTATCATTGAAATAGGGTTCTAAAACTTTCCTATCTAAACCCTCCCTAAGATATGTAAGTATGGTTTCAGTTATATACTCCAATTCTTCCATGGATTTGCCTGTTATAGCAGGGGCATCATGCTTTTCATAAGAATTTAAATATATATCCTTATTAAAAGTATTTATTTCTACGCTTTTTAATAGAATATAGAATGGCAGAGATATTATAAGCATTATAATCAATATTTTTTTCAAAATCCTCCCCCCTTATGCTTATTATGCCCTTAATGTTACAGAAAGTCCACCCCATTTAAAAAAGCTGAAAGAAATCTCTTTCAGCTTTTCCTATTATCCCATAGCCTTTTCCAATTTGTCCAGATATTTAATTGGAAACATCCTTAATAGTTCCTTATATTGTTCAACGGTTAAACCCTGGACAGTAGTGTATATTTCAATTTTTTCATCCACATCTGCCTTTCTAAACCTTTCCTTTATTGCTTCAAAAGTTTGATTGACTACCATATGTTCACTCCCTCATCCAATTAATAATCCTACAAAATTATTATGTTTAATATATTTACTTTTATACAAAACAAAAAACACCTTTATTTCAATAAAATCCAAAATAAAGGTGTTTTATACTTTTAAACCTCCAAATTCTCGGGAATTTCCCAGTTGTGATACACGTTTTGAACATCATCGTTATCTTCAAGGGTTTCTATTAATTTAACCATATTTTTAATATCTTCTTCATCGGTAAGTTCTGTTGTATTTTGGGGCAAATATGCCAGCTCAGCTACCGCAAATTCATATCCCATTTGGCTTAAGGAATCTCTAATCCTGTTGAAATCCTCTGGGCTTGTTATTATCTCATAAACTGAATCATCACTGCTAAAGTCTTCAGCACCTAAATCGATAGCCTGAAGCATTAACTCCTCTTCGTCTATGTCATCCCTTTTCTCTATGGCCAGTAAACCCTTTCTATCAAACATAAAGGAGACACAGCCTGATTGGCCTAGGTTGCCACCATGTTTATCGAAGGCATGTCTTATCTCTGAGGCTGTCCTATTTCTATTGTCCGTTAAACAGGACACAAATACAGCTATTCCACTTGGTCCATATCCCTCATATACTATTTCTTCGTAGTTTTCTGCTCCTAATTCTCCACTACCTCTTTTAATTGCCCTCTCTATATTATCATTAGGCATGTTGGCAGCCTTGGCTTTTTCTATGGCTGCTTTTAAGGCGGGGTTATATTCTGGATCTGGTCCCCCTTCCCTTACAGCCACCATTATATATCTACCTAACTTGGTAAATTCCTTTGCCCTTCTAGCGTCTTCCTTACCTTTTTTATTTTTTATATTATGCCATTTAGAATGACCTGCCATACATCTAACCTCCTTAAAATACTGCTAATACATTTTAACATAAAATCTATTATTATACATCCTATTTATTAGTTTTTGGTACAAAAATAGGAGGAAAATTTCTCTTGTGCTCACTTATCCTATACATTTTTTCTATTCTTTCCACCACATCCCTAGGTCCAGTTTTATTTTTTATATAATTGTCTAATACATCATATCCAAAACCCATTTCCTCTTCATCTGTTTGACCTTCCCACAGGCCTGCCGAAGGAGCCTTTTCTATTATCTCTTGAGGAATCTTTAATATCCTAGCTAATTGCCAAACCTCTGTTTTAGTTAGGGATGCAAGGGGTAATAAATCCACTCCACTATCCCCGTGTTTGGTAAAATATCCAACAGTAAATTCCGATTTATTGCTAGAACCTGCTACCAGATAATTATAGGTTTGGGCAAAATAGTATAAGGTAGTCATTCTAAGCCTAGGTTTTACATTGGCCAAGGCTAATTTATTATTATTTTTTATACCGGCAGATCTTATGAATTGATCGTATACATTGGACAAATCCACCCTTACAGTTTTTAAATTCAAATATTTGGCAACTAATAATGCATGTTCTTCATCTATAGGATTACTGTGGCAGGGCATAATAATCCCCAAAGAATCATTGGGAAAGGCTTTTTTGGCAAGACCAGCAACTACTGCTGAGTCCACCCCTCCACTAAGGCCAAAAACCAATCCTTTGCCATTTGCCCCTTCCACCTTTTCTTTAAGCCATTCTATAATTTGATTACAGATTTTCTCCATTCCATTACCTCCATACATATATTCAAGTATATCTTATACGAATTTGGTAAAATTAATAATTAATAATAAAATATATTGGATTAATTATACCATAAAGGAGATACTTATGCATAAGGAGCATATCAAATTAATTGGAATAGGTCTTATAACAGGATTGATCAATGGCTTGTTTGGATCCGGTGGAGGAACTATAGTAGTTCCTGCTTTAGTATTTTTGATTGGGATGAAGGATTATAAGGCCCATGCAACTGCCATCTCCATAATACTACCCTTATCTATTATTAGTACTATTATTTATTTAAAAAACGATATCATAAGGCTGGATGTAATGGTAACGGTGGTGATGGGGGGGATAGTAGGCAGCATTATAGGTGCTAAACTATTGAATAAAGTCCCTACCCCAGTCCTTAGGAAAATATTTGGTAGTGTCATCATAATTACTGCCTTGAGGATGATATTTAAATGAAATTGTTTATAATAGGCTTCCTGTCGGGAATAATAAGCGGAATGGGAATTGGAGGAGGTGCTATACTTATACCCTCCTTAGTCCTTTTTATTTCCCTTAAACAGCAGGAAGCCCAGGGCATAAACTTAATAGTATTTATTCCCGTAGCCATTGTAGCTTTGATAATCCATTTTAAGGAAAAAAATATTGATTTTAAATATGCTAAATGGATAATACTAGGGGGCCTTGGAGGTGCAGTAATTGGATCCCTACTCGCTGTAAAAATAAACCCCCATTCCCTAAAAAGGTACTTTGGATTCTTCCTTTTACTAATAGGGATATATGAATTCTTTAAAAAGAGTAGGCCTAATTAGACCTACTCTTTTCTAATCTTATCAAGGTAGCTAAAACACAGTCATAGTATAATATTTTAAACCCTAAACTTTTAGCCTTTTTTATCACCTCATCATTGAAGGTTCCCGGTTGAAACCATAGGTATTCAATACCTAATTCTTTGGCCTCATCTATTATGTCTAAACTTACTTGAGGAGGGACAACTAAATCTACTACCTCTATTTTATTAGGAACATCTTTTAAATAAGGATATATCTTTTCTCCATCAATTGAATCATAGTTTGGATTGACTCCATAAGTTTCATACTTGTGTTCCTTTAGCTTTTTCCATATCTTATACCCAAATTTTTCCTTATTGGGACTAGCTCCTACCACTGCCCATACCTTTTTATCTAACATTTCCTCTTTTATCATACTACCACCTCTTTAAAAATATCTTATTACCAACTACTATCTAAGCCATTTGCCATCCTTCATGGATATATATTCTTCCTCACCATATTCTATGAGGGCATTTCCACTGGTCAAATCAGTAATTAAATTTTTAAAATCATCCAACTGGCTAGATTCTATGTATAGGTATATATTCACTGCATTGTCATATTCCGTATTATCCACCAGATAACCATTGGTCATTAGATAGTTTTCCACCATTCCATATAGGGTATAATCTATCCTTACCTTCACCTTAGTATGGAGTACTTTTTCAATAATTATTCCTGCCTCTAGTCCAATCTTAGCCCCTTTAGTATATGCCCTAATAAGCCCTCCTGACCCCAGCTTTATTCCCCCAAAATACCTGGTAACTACCACTACCACATTTCTAAGGTCTTCCTTTTTTATTACCTCCAGGGCTGGTATTCCAGCTGTACCTGAGGGTTCCCCATCATCACTAAACCTTTGAATATTATTTTCCTCTCCAACAACATAGGCATATACATTGTGGGTAGCGTCCCTGTGTTTTGTCCTAATTTTTTCAATAAAGTCTAAAGCTTCCTCCTCTGAATTTATTGGCATGGCGTAGCCTATAAACCTGGATTTATTTATTATGATTTCATCTTCTCCATATCCATGTATAGTTTTATATCTTGCTTTCATCCTTTTCCCCTTTCTATATTGGAAAGTGTATCCTTCACCAGCTAATATATAAACATTATATCATATTTTCTTATGGAAAATGGAAATATAAAAGCAGACATCATTACAATGTCTGCCCATAGATTTCACATTAAGCATAGATCTGCTTGTTCTTAGATTCCTTCAAGGCTAGGTACTTTTTATAGGAAAGGCTTACCAAGGATTTGTCCTGGCTATGAGTAATCATATCTATTGCCTGCTCTACTGGATAGAAGCCCCCATCTTTAAATCCTTCTTCTTTATTTATACTATAATGATCACTTAGTGATTCCATTATATACCAAATTATTATATTACATACTGCTTGCTTTCTAGACAAAGAAAAAAATTCGTAACTGTTTTCTCCAGCGGTGGAAATAATACTCGCATCTGCCCCAGCTTCATGCTTAACACGATTGATGGCAGTTTCCGTTGGAAGAAAACCGCTACGAATTTTCCCTTTAGGAAGGACCCATTGGTCTTTATCATTTTTTAAGATTAAAACTTTATCCCCGTTGAAAACCACTCCACCTGCACAATTTCTTACAATCATAGAAATCAGCCTCCTTTTTCATCTTATCTATTATCATACCCAAAAAGGATTAAATATTCAATAAATTTATTAAATTTATTGAATATTTTTATCTGGGACTATATAGGCATAATACCTCCTATAGTCTTCTGGATTTATGCTTAATTTTAATTTAGTTCCTTCCTCATTGTAATTTACATAGTCTACCTGGTAGTTTTCCAAAAAATAATTGACTAAAGATTGTTTATCATAGGGAATCATCAATACAACCTCTTTATAGTCCCAAGGTAAATTTTCCTGAATCATCATCAATAGTTTATCTAGATTAGTGCCGTACTTGCTAGAAATAAATATCTTTTTGTCTACGTATCTGTTGTCATATAATAGGTTTGTAATATCCACCTTGTCCATTTTATTAAACACTGTAATTATTGGTTTGTCTAACACTTCCAATTCCTCTAAAATGTCCATGGTGGTTTTTATCTGTATATCTAAATCATCATTGGAGGCATCAACAACATGAAGAAGAAGATCAGCATATTTTACCTCTTCCAAGGTTCCCTTAAATGCTTCAATTAAATGGGTAGGAAGTTTGCTGACAAAACCTACTGTATCCGTCAATAGAAAATTCTGACCATTGGGAAGTTTCCCTTTCCTTAAAGAAGTATCTAAGGTTGCAAACAGCATGTCGTATACGAATACCTTCTTGGATTCATCCTGGTCCTCGTTCATTTCTATGATCTTATTCATCAGGGTGGATTTTCCAGCATTAGTATATCCAACTAAAGCCACTATAGGAAGTTTTGAACCTTCCCTTTTTTTCCTTTTAATGCTCCTTGTTTTTTCTATCTTTTTTAAGGCCCTTTCTATATTGTTTATCTCCCTTAAAATATGCCGCCTATCCGTTTCAAGCTTTTGCTCTCCAGGCCCCCTTGTTCCAATTCCTCCTCCTTCCCTGGATAAGTAATCTCTAAACCCTACTAGTCTAGGTAGTCTATACTTAAGCTGGGCAAGTTTTACCTGTAATTTCCCCTCCTTTGAAGTGGCCCTGTTGGCAAATATATCCAGTATTAAGTTTGTCCTGTCTACTATCTTTTTATCTATTACCTTTTCTAAGTTTCTCAACTGGGCTCCAGACAATTCATCGTTGAAGACCACAGTTTCCACATCTAGCTCATCACAATAATTTTTGATCTCCAAGGCTTTACCCTTCCCTATAAAATAAGCTGGATCTATGGAGGATCTCTTTTGGATAACCCGGGATACAACTATACCCCCTGCAGCCTTTACCAGTTCTTCTAATTCATCCATTGAATTATCTATGTTTATGGTATAATCCTCCAGCTCAATACCTACGATCAATGTTTTCTCCTTATTTGCGTATCCTTTTTCCAATCTATCATCCTTTCAATTTTCTTATCAATTATTATTATAGCAGTTATGAAAATTATGAAAAGCTTTATTTTACAATATCTAATATTCCTTCCCTGGGGACATTTATATATTGTTCAGGTACATCTCCCACTATAATGGTTTCTGCTATAGGTAGATTGGTAGTTATCCTTATACTTTCTGATACTAAAGGGGCTGCCATCTTAATATCAGTAACTACAATTATATAGATCCTATGCCTGGTTTGGTTTATTCCAGAGGCTTCAAATTCTGTGGCAAAATCCACCACCACTGAACCTTGGGGAATTATTTTCACATTTAGACTGGGAAGATTTACAATATGTATATCAAAAGCATTTCTTAGGGGTACCTTAATACTTGTTTTAGATAATTCTTTTAGTTTATTCTGAACCTCTAATGCTAATTCGGCAGCAATATTATTCATCAAAATGGTATTGGCCTGCATAAGGGTAACCTTTCCTTCATTATCGTATTTAACAAAAATTAAATCATTATAATCAACATTTTCCTTTAATTTGTTTTTTATGGCATCGTTTATGGTCTCAGTAGTTATAGCTCGAGCTCTTACTTCTGAAATGGTAACTATAGTAGGCCTAAGCTTTCTGTCAACATATCTATACATGTATATACTCAATAGGATTAAGGATATAATCCATAATATGAGTCCTCTTCTTTTAAGTATTTGAATATAATATCTCACAAAATCTCCCTCCTAATATATAATATATGTATAATATGGGGATTAAGGATAATATTTAATAAAGTATTCATCTATATTAAAAATTGAATTTATTAACAAGGAAAGCATTGTGTGATATAATAAAATTGTTTATTACCCTTTCTTATCTAAGGAGGTATTACAATGTCAGAAGACAATAAAAAGAAATCAAATAATAGAGTAAAAAGAGGACTGAAGATTTTCTTTATAGCACTAATTGTTGCAATGATTATAGCAACAGGTGCCGTAGGTGGCATTGTTCTTGCTATTATTAAAGATGCCCCTAAAATTGATCCTACAAATATAAACTCCCTCTTAAACCAAACATCTTATATACTTGATCAAGAGGGAAATGTTTTAGAGAAGATTCAAATGGATACTGGAGAATACCGAACTATTGTTAGCATAGATCAGATGCCAAAACATTTAATTGATGCATTCATATCCATAGAAGATGAACGTTTCATGAGCCATATTGGAGTAGATCCTAAGGGAATTATAAAATCAGCCATTGACAATATTAAGGCTGGAGATTTGGTAAGGGGTGCAAGCACTATAACCCAACAGTTGGCAAGAAACCTATATCTTAGTGCTGAAAAAAAATGGGACAGGAAGATTAAAGAAGCCTATTTAGCCTTGCAGATAGAAAAGGCATTGACAAAGGAGCAAATATTGGAGGCTTATCTAAACAGGATATACCTAGGTCAAGGTGCTTATGGAGTACAAGAAGCTGCCCAAACCTACTTTTCCAAAGATGTAGAGGATTTAACCATTGCCGAATCAGCAGTACTGGCGGGAATTATAAAAAGCCCTACCAAATATGCCATATATCAAACCCTAAAACCTGAAAACTTCGATCCTAATAAACATATTGAAGTTGGTAGGGTAGATATTTTAGGAGAAAAATATATTGCAGTATACAATGAAGAAGGGGTAAAACGTCAAAGAGTTGTACTAGCCAAAATGCTTGAATTAGGTAAGATTACCCAAGAAGAGTATGAAAAGGCATTACAACAGGATATTAAGGCTAGTCTTAAACCAGGACAGAAGAAGGTTCAGGGTATATCTTCCTATTTTAATGATTATATTAAGGTTCAAGTAATAGAAGCATTAATGGATGAATTAGGTTATTCAAGGGAAGAGGCTGAAAAGGAATTATATACTGGTGGGTTAAAAATATACTCCACCATGGATTTGGAAATGCAGCAAATGCTGGAAGAAATATATGATAATTTTACTGAAATACTTTTGGGGGATCCAGCTAATATTAAAGGGCCTGCCTTTATAAACTGGAGATTAAATAAAGCCCAAAATATAGTGGATGAAAGAAACAATGTAATATTTTATAAGCAGGAAAATTTATTTGATGAAGAATTTAATCTCATAATTGAAAAGGGTACCTATGAAATAGCAGATGGCAAGCTTGTTATCAACAATCCCAAATTAACCCCTTATGGAAATAATATAGATATAGGGGATTATTACAATATAGATGAACGAAAAAATTTAGTTACTTTTAGGGTTGGTGCTCTCACAGTATCGGAAAATGATTTTACAGTAGGGGAAAATAAATCCATAACTATTTCAAGTAAATTTTTGAAGGACAACCCAGATTTCTATTCCATCACAGATGAAGGCAATCTGCTAATAAATGAAAAATACTTTTACAGGCAAAAAGATGGTATAGTCCAACCTCAGTCAGCTACCGTTATTATGGATTATAGGACTGGCCATATAAAGGCTTTAGTTGGGGGAAGGGATGTTGAAGGAGCTCGGATACTCAACCGTGCTACTTCTTCTGCAAGGCAACCTGGATCTACCATTAAACCAATAGCTGTCTATCTGCCAGCCTTAGATAATGGCTACACTGCAGCAAGTCCTATTGATGATATACCTTTTTACAGCAATGGTAAACTTTGGCCTAATAACTGGTACTCAGGCTATAGAGGCATATATACTTTAAGAAGATCTGTAGAACAATCTGTAAATGTGAATTCAGTAAAAGTAGTAGATGATATAGGTGTAAGTACTTCTATGGAATATTTAAGCAGGATGGGCATTATTAACAGAGAAGACCCAAGCAAAGACAATTTTATTACAGCGGCAGAAAATAAAGCCAGCAACGACGAAAATCTATCAGCCCTAGGTTTAGGTGGAATGACAAAAGGTTTAAGTCCATTAGAAATGACTGCAGCCTACGGTTCCATTGCTAACCAAGGGACCTATATAAAACCTATTGCATTTACTAAGATATTGGATAAGGATGGCCATGTTTTAATAGATAATACCCCTAAGGAAAATGTAGTTGTATCTCCTGAAATCGCCTACATCATGGCGGACATATTAAGGACTACTGTAAGCAATGGGATTGCAGGAAGGGCCCAGGTTCCAAATATGCCCACAGCTGGTAAAACTGGTACTACTCAGGAAATGGCTGATGCCTGGTTTGTAGGCTTTACCCCTTATTATGTGGCAGGAGTCTGGATAGGTAATGATTCTCCACAAATTAAATTAAATCAGGGTAGTGCCATGGCAGCCCAGCTATGGAAAATTATAATGACCAAAGTCCATGAAGGATTAGAGGCTAAGGACTTTGAACGGCCAGCCAATATAGTTTCAGTAGGCATATGTACTCAATCTGGTAAACTGGCAACTGAATTATGTAGACACGATCCTAGAGGCAGTACTGTTAGGACAGAGATATTTGCTAAAGGAACCCAACCTATTGAATTCTGTGATGTTCATGTACAACTGGATATATGTACTATTAGCAATAAAATTGCCAATGAATATTGCCCTCAAGAAAATGTAGAGCCTAAAGTGTTTATCCAAAGGAATCCTCCCTATAACCCAGCAGATCACGGAGGAATAGTTCCAGCAGATTATCAGTACACTGCTCCAACTGAGGTATGCGATGTACATGATGAAGCAAGCTCCATTATTGACTGGCTAGAGGATTTGTTCAATAATGGAAACAATCATGATGAGCCTAATGGGGACTACGATGATTATAACGATTATGAGGACCATGAAGATACTAATAACAATACTAACAACACTAACAATAATACAAATAATAGCGGTAATAACAGTAATAACAATAATATTCCCAATGGGAATAATGATCAAATTCATAATGGACAAGGGGATTAAAAGAAGCTGTAATGGCTTCTTTTAATCTTTTGTTTTTGGATTAGATACTACAGCCATAATATATCCAAATAATATGGCTGCAGCTATACCTCCTGCTGCTGCTTCCAAACCACCGGTAAAGGCACCTATTATGCCCTTAGCTTTTGCTCCTTCTATAGAACCTCTACTAAGAGTATATCCAAAGCCTGATATAGGTACTGTGGCTCCGGCTTCACCAAATTTAACTAAAGGTTCATACCAACCAATTCCACCTAATATTACTCCTATTATTAGAAAGCCCACTAGAATATGGGCAGGGGTCAGCTTAGTCCTATCTAAAATAATCTGCCCAATTACACATATGGAACCACCAACCAAGAAAGCTTTTAAATATTCCAATATGACACCTCCCTATTCTACTAAGTTATCTATAGTAACTGCATGGGCAATTGCAGGAATTGACTCGCCTTGTAAAATAGAAAGGGGGGAATGTAATGCTCCAGTAGCAACCAACAATACCCTATTTAAATTTCTCTTTAACATTTCCTTGTATATATACCCATTAAAAACTACTGCTGCACAACCACAGCCGCTACCTCCTGCATGGGTATCTTGTTTTTCCCCATCGAATATTTTCAATCCACAATCCGAATATACTTCAGAAAGGTCGTATCCTTCCCTTTTCATAAGATCCAATAGTATCCTCTTTCCCACTAAGGCTAAATCTCCAGTTATTATTAAATCGTAATCCTTGGGACTATAACCAGTATCCTTAAAATGTTGAGATATGGTATCTATTGCAGCTGGTGCCATGGCTCCTCCCATATTGTTGGCATCCTTTATTCCATAATCCTTTATTTTCCCAGTAGTAATATAGGTAATATAGGGACCATTGCCAGTAGCCGATAGTACTGTAGCGCCAGCTCCAGTTACAGTCCACTGGGATGTAAAAGGCCTCTGGGAACCATATTCCAAAGGAAATCTAAACTGTCTTTCTGCAGAGCTAAAATGGCTTGAAGTGGCACAGACAACCTTATCAGCAAATCCACCATCTATGATCATAGCCCCTAAGCTTAAAGATTCTGTCATGGTGGAACAAGCTCCGTATAAGCCAAAATAGGGTATTTCCAACTGCCTTGCTGTATAGGAGGATGAAATTATCTGATTTAATAAATCACCAGAGAATAAATATTGTATATCATTGGGGGATAGGTTAGCCTTTGAAATAGCAAGCTTTATTGCTTCCTCTTGAATTTTTGCCTCTGCTTTTTCAAAGGATTCCTGCCCCCACATATCGTCCTCTAATATTAGGTCAAAGTATTCCTTTAAAGGCCCCTCACCTTCCTTGGGACCCACTATGGTGGCCCCACTAATAATAGAGGGTGGATTGGAAAGCTTTACAGTTTGTAGTCCAACTCGTTTTATAGCCATAGGATCACCTCTTTGTAAGGATTATGTAGAGAATTCCCATTATTACTGAACTACCAACTCCATAAACTAATACGGGACCTGCAATAATAAACATACGGGCGGCTACTCCAAATATAAATCCTTCCCTTTTAAATTCCATGGCTGGTGAAACAATTGAATTAGCAAATCCTGTAATAGGAACTGTGGCTCCTGCCCCTCCATGTTTTCCTATCTTGTCATAAATCCCCAGTCCTGTTAACAAGGAGCCTAGGAAAATAAGTATAATAGAAGTGCCAATGGCAACAGTTTTTTCATCCAAATTATAGCTAAATAATATATTTCTTATTACCTGCCCTAGTGTACATATAAGCCCTCCTATTAAAAAAGCATTGATTGCATTCTTTAGATAGATGGGTTTTGGTATTTTTTCTTCAACAAATTTTTGATAATCTTTATTAGTCATTTTGTCCATAAATTTCACCCCTATCTTCTTAAAAATATAAGCCAGTAATACAGTGAACCAATTAATTTACCAAATATCAAAGCATATATTATATATGCTAGTTCATGTTTGACTTTGAGTTTTTTAGCAAATACGGGTATTACATTTAATACTTCTGCTAGAGCAGATGAAAATAAACCTATAAAGGTCCCCATAATTAAACCTACTGGTATGGCAATATACTTATTTAGTTTTAAATTGAAATCTGAAAAATAAATAAAGCTAAAAATAGTAAACCCTATAGTAAGGGTATATTCAAATAATTTCATATGACTACTTGTCTCTGTAACCTGAACCAACCTAGGCACAACCTTAAGCAAGGTCAAAAAAGCAGCAGCTGCACTACCAATAGTAATACCTGCTGACAATCCAATAAGAGGAATCAATATTGCTTTCCCATAATCCCACCACCAGCATCATTTTTTTCACTATCCTTCAATTCATTAAGTATACTATCCTCTATATCCCTATCATAAAGAAATAGCTCTAGCTCCATAGGTCCTGGCTCCTGTCTCCTACGCTTGCTAAAGCTGAATACCCTGCTAAAAAAGGTAAACATACCTATTCCAGTACCTAAAGATAAGGGTATGGTTAGTATTAGAGGGTTTTCCTTTTTAACCCCCGTTATGGTATAGTATACCTTTTCCATGGTTTTATTCATGCCCACATCTTCATAGAAATTGATAATGGCCACTGCTGCTCCAAAGAATAAAACTGCCATGACTAAAGAAATTTTTAATGCTTTTAATAGGCTATTTTCCTCTTCCTTTCCCTTTACCTCCAATAAAACATCTGGTCCACCTATTATAGTAATATCTACATTATCTATAGTTTCCAATATTTTTTTTACAATATCCTTTCCCGATATATAATCATAAGCTTCCCTATCTTTGCCATTATAAACTTTAAGCCTTTCCACCTTTTTCTTTATGTTCTCGTCTGTACAATAAACTTCCCCAATATCTTCTATGTATACATGGGTATTCAAATCTACAGAATACTTGCTTTCCAGTTTAATATATACCTGCTCCCTATCTATATCCATCACCCTTTAAATTGTAATTTAATACCAGTTTTGCCCTTTTGGGAATTTCTTTATTAGTTCCCTGTTCCCTATACCATAAATAACAGCCTAATATAACTAATAGGAATATAAGCATAATTATTATATTTTTTTTGCTCCTGTATTTTTTTATATACCTGTACATAAAATCACCCCAATCAATAATTATTATTCTCTTTTATAATTTTTTAATTCAAAAAAAAATAAGGCATTGAATCATGCCTTGGCCAACATCTTTTTCATCTCTTCTATTATTCTCTTTTCTATCCTAGATACCTGAACCTGGGAAATTCCCAGTAATTTAGCCACCTGAGTCTGGGTTTTATCTTTAAAATATCTTAATATGATAACCTGTCTATCCCTTTCCTTTAATTGGGATAACATCTCTTTCAACATTATATTCTCAATTAACTCCTTTTCATTATCCTCTTCTAGGCTAACTTTATCTATTAAAAATAATGGATTACCCTCATTTTGATGAATTACATCGTATAGATAGTCTGGTTGATAGGAAGATTCTAATGCCATTACTATCTCTTCCTTATCCATATTTAGCTCATCGGCTATTTCTTGAATAGTAGGTTCCCTGCCTAGAACTTTAATTAGCTTTTCTTGGGCATATTTCACCTTATTGGCTGTCTGTTTTAATGATCTG
The DNA here is from genome assembly GCA_012728725.1 of Tissierellia bacterium. GTDB lineage: Bacteria > Bacillota > Clostridia > Tissierellales > Tepidimicrobiaceae > JAAYEM01. Next base: position 66,004 of record JAAYEM010000021.1, read on the forward strand.
CTTACCTTTATAATTCCATCATCCCTTAAGAATCTTTTTATCTCTCCGGCAATCATAGGTACCGCATAAGTTGAAAATTTTACATCGTAGGAAGGGTCAAATTTATCTATTGCCTTAAGTAGGCCAATACTTCCTATCTGAAACAAGTCCTCCATATCGTATCCCCTGTTTGCAAATCCTCTTAATACGCTTTTTATAAGACCTATATTGTAATGTACTAGTTTATCCTTAGCTTCCTTATCCCCCTTTTGAGCCAGGGAAATTAATTCAATAGTTTCCTCATGGCTTAATAATGTATTGTCTCTATTCTCTGCATCCATGGTATCTACTCCCTATCAGAGAGACTTTTAAAATTCTTAATCATTTTAACCCTGGTACCCTTACCTACCTGGCTTTCCACCTCTAGCCCATCCATAAAGGTCTCCATAACGGTAAAGCCCATCCCAGACCTTTCTAAATCAGGTTTAGATGTATAAAAGGGCTCCATGGCCTTATCAATATCCTCAATTCCCTTCCCTTTATCTTCTACTATTATCTCAATTCTATTATCCTCAATAGTTGCCTCTATTATCACCATTCCTTCCTTATATTCATAACCATGAATGATGGAGTTGGTCACAGCTTCAGACACAGCAGTTTTTATATCTGATAACTCCTCAATAGTAGGATCTAACTGAGATGCGAAAGCAGCTACCACAACCCTAGCAAAGGATTCATTATTAGATTTGCTTAAAAATTCCAACCTCATGTAATTTCTTTCTACCATTTTTCCCCCTCCCTAGCCCTTTATAATTTCATCAATACTTGAATATAAATTAACTATCTTCAATAGTCCAGACATTTTTAAAATCCTTTCTATATGGGGATTAGTACTAATAATCGAAAGATTACCTTTTCTTTCTTTACAATTTTTATATCTTCCCATTATAAGTCCAATGCCTGAACTATCCATAAAATTCAAACCCCTTAAATCCAAAACCATATTTAATAGGTTATTGCTAAAATAAAGCTGGTCAATTTTCTTTCTTAGCTCCTCAGATGTATGATGGTCTAGTTCACCTTCCAATTTGATTATAAGATGATCCTTTATTGTATCCGTTGAAAATCGCAAACTATCCCCTCCCAATATCTACTTCTACTTATAATTCTATCTATTGGGCCCTTTATCCTTCATAGAAAAACCACAAGTTTTGTAGTAAAATGAAAAAAAGAGTCTTTTAAGACTCTTTTAGGCATTTTTACAGGCTAAAACTACCTGACTCAATAGTATTGAAGTTGTTACGCTTCCAACTCCTCCAGGTACTGGGGTTATTTTATCTACTAATGGAGAAACCTTATCGTAATCTGCATCACCACTTAATTTTCCATCCTCATCTAAACTTACACCTACATCAATCACTATGGAATCTTCCTTAAAATATTTTTCATCAAAAAATTTAGCTTTACCCAGAGCTACCACTACTATATCTGCATTTCTAGTAATCTCTGGCAGATTCTTAGTTCTGGAATGGCAAATGGTAACGGTGGCATTCTGCTCTAATAGCATCATAACCAAGGGCTTTCCTACTACCATACTTCTATTTACTACTACCACATTCTTACCCTCTAAAGGTATATCATAATATTTAAGTATTTCCATAGCTGCTTTGGGAGTACAGGGAGCAAATCCAGTCATATTTCCTTCAAATATCTTTTCTAAATTTAATGGATGCATACAATCTACATCCTTTAATGGGCTAATAACATTTCTGATAGCCTCTTCGTCAATATGTTTTGGTAGTGGCCTGAATACTAGTATCCCTGAAATCTCCCTATCCCCATTTAGTTCTTCAATCAATTCAGTTAGCTCTTGGGTGCTGATATCTTCATCCCTTTCATAAACTTTGGATTTGATGCCTACTGCATCACAATTTTTAATTATGCTCCTTTCATAGGAAATATCTCCTGGATTATTTCCTAGTCTAACTATGGCTAGAGTGGGAACCTTATCCTCTTTTGCCAGCTCTTCAATATCCTTTTTCATCTGTTCCTTAATTTGATCAGCAACAGCCTTGCCTCTTAATACTTCTGCCATATTCTTTCCTCCTTTAATTTTATGTAAATTTTAATCTTATTCTATGAATTTTGGTTAATTTATATAAAATTTTAGACTATGTTAATTGTTTAACAATTTTATTATATCACAAAATTCCATACAAACAAAGAAAATTAAAAAATTTCAAATAATATTCTCCATGTACTATTCTCCAGGAACTTCTTTATAAAATAATTATAAATCTATTGGTACCATTCCATTAGGTTCCTCTATTTACAATAATTGATATTACCACCATTGTCAAGGCTGGACTTACAAAATGCTGTCAAAAAGGTAATATTTTCGCTTTTATAAGACTTGTAGCTAAAACTCAAAAAACAAGCATAATTAAAGCCATTACCTTGGGGTAATGGCTTTAATTTTAATGTTGAAAGGCTATAGATAGTCTACTTGCTAGTATTTTAGTTACATAAGCGTATAAAGGAATTTGTATAGCTTGGGTTATGGCCCTTCCGGGAACTGTAGTAACCATTGGTATGCTAAATAAGCTTTGCATAAAGTATGGTGTCATAATTACTGAAGTAACTATTTGACCTACGCCTATTGCCAACAGTAGTTTCCAGAAGGAAGTTTTATCTTCCTTTTCTTTGAATCCCATCATAATAAGTCCTGGTATAATACCTGTTAGGGCTGCCACCAAGGTAAAATGGGGCATAAAGGGTCCCATGGGACTTATAATCATACCTACTATATCACCAACTGCTCCTACAATCCCTCCAGCTATTGGACCAAATATTATGCCTGCAAGGATTACTGGATAGCCACCAAATCCTATTCTAATAGCTTCTGTTCCTGCAGCACCAATCCTAATGCTGAAAAACCTTGTCAATATGACATTTAAGGCTATAAGCAAGGCATAATAGACCAAATTCCTTATGGATAATTTCCCCATAAAAAAAGCCTCCTTTCATAAAATGATATGGCAGAACCGCCACATCAAGAAAGTAGGCATACCTTCCGTGTGCAGCGAACGCGATAGCTCAACGCAAGCCCCGGGGCTTTTCGTTCAGAGGCAACGTTCCATCCTCTGACACTTTACGCGAACTATCTACTCTGCCATTGGTAATTATTTAATTTTATAAAATAATACCTAAATATAATATACCCAATTATTATTGATTAATCAACAAAAATATTACCAACAATTTTAAAGATTGGTCTATTCCATCTAAATTTTAATTATAGATTGAAGGCTGAACATAACACATTTACAGCTTTCTCTTTATCAGATGCATTAATGGTATAAGATATACTTATTTCTGAAGTAGTAACTTGTTTAAAACTAATATCATTATCTGCAAATAGGCTGAATACCTTATAGGCAACCCCTGGCTCAGTTCTCATTCCTAAACCTACTACTGAAACTTTTGTTATATTGGTGTCTTTTTGCACCTCTATATCATCGAATTCCTCTTTTAACTCTTTCCCAATCTCATCAACAATGGACTCATCCTCTTTAGAAGTGGTAAAGGAAATGTTGACAAATCCTTCCCTTGGTGATGTCTGGCTTATCATATCAATATTTACTTCTTGCCTTGCAAATTTACCAAAAATATTTGATATATTTTTTAGTGAATAGGGCACTTTATTTATTGTAACCATCAATACATCGTCATTGACACTTATTCCAGTTATACTTTTTTGTTCCATACTTTCATCAAACTCCTTTATATATGTTCCTTTTACATTTTTATGGCTAGATGCCACATAAATAGGTACTTTATACTTGTAACCAATTTCTATAGATCTAGTTTCCATAACTTTAGATCCTAAACTAGACATTTCCATCATCTCTTCATAGCTTATATAATCTAATTTTTTTGCCTTTGAATATAGCCTTGGATCTACACCATATATTCCATCTACATCCGTATAGATTTCACAGGGACACTGGAGTTTAGCTGCCAGGGCTACTGCAGTTGTATCAGAACCACCTCTGCCCAGGGTAGTAATCTCCCCTAATTCATTGATTCCCTGAAAACCAGCAACTACCACAATTTTTCCTTCTTCCAGATGCCTTTTAACCTTATCAATGTCTATTTCCACTATCCTATTTTTTGTATGGATTCCTTCAGTTTTTATTCCAGCTTGAAAGACTGTTAATGAAATGGAATCATATCCCTTTTCTTTAAATATCATAGATAAGAGGGATATGGAAACCTGCTCTCCAGTGGCCATAAGCACATCTAGCTCCCTCTTGCATGGATTATCTGAAATACACTTAGCCATTTCAATTAGCTGATTAGTAGTTTCTCCCATGGCAGAAACTACTATTACCACATCATAGCCCTCTTCCTTTTTTTTAATGACCCTATCGGCTATCCTTTTCATCTTTTCAATAGTCCCTACAGCAGTTCCGCCATATTTTTGTACTATTACTCCCATAATACTTTTCCCCCTTGTTCAAATTATATATCGTTTCTTATAATATCTTCATAGGTCTCCCTTTTGACAACACATCTAGATTTGCCATCTTTTACAAATACTACCGCGGGTCTAGGCAGTCTATTATAATTACTAGACATGCTGTAGTTGTAGGCACCAGTGGTAGAAACAGCAACTATATCTCCAACCCTTGGATTAGGTAAAGAAACATTTTTTACAATTATATCCCCTGATTCGCAACATTTTCCTGTAATTGTATATACATTCTGCCCCTCTTCATCCATCCTATTTGCCAAAGCAGCCTCATATTGGGCATCATATAGGGAGGTTCTCGGATTATCATTCATGCCACCATCTATGAATACATAATTTTTACCACCATAGGTCTTTTTAACTGTACCTACCCTATACAGGGTAGTTCCTGCATTTGCCACAATAGTTCTTCCCGGCTCTATCATCAATTTAGGAATATCTATTCCTAAGCTCCCCGATTTATTTTTGACCTTCTCCAGTATATTTTTTAGAAATACTTCCAGTTCAAAGGGCTTGTCTCCTTTAGCATAATATACTCCAAAACCTCCGCCTAAATTTAGTTCTTCAACCCTTATGCCACACACTTGGCTAGCCTTTTTAGCAAAATCCAACATTATATTAATTAACTCATAATAAGTTTCTTCTTGAAAGATTTGAGATCCTATGTGGCTATGAAAACCTTTTAAATCTATATATGGGCTTTTAATAATCCTATTTATTATATGGAATATATTTTCATCATAAATACTTTCACCAAATTTTGAATCATTCTTGGTAGTCTTTATATAGTCATGGGTATCAGCTTCAATACCAGGGTTTAACCTTAATAGGATACAGGCCCTTTTATCAAGGGATTTACAAATATCCTCAATTAAATCCAATTCATACCTATTGTCTACAATTATCCTACCTACCCCGGCTTCTATTGCCATGACCAGCTCTTCCCTACTCTTATTATTTCCATGCATATGAATCCTATGGGCTGGAAAACCAGCTTTTAATGCTGTGTATAATTCCCCTCCAGACACTACATCTAAAGATAAACCCTCTTCCTCTATTAGTCTACACATGGCCAATGTAAGAAAGGCCTTAGAGGCATATATGACTTCAGTTTTTATATCCTCACTTTTAAAATTCTCCCTAAAAAGTCTACATCTATCCCTTATCAACTGTTCATCCATTATATATAAAGGTGTTCCATATTCTTCAGCCAAATCCACTGTATCACATTTGCCTATTACTAAATGCCCTTCTTCATTTATTTCCATAGTACCAAATAATTTCATTGCATTCACCACTTTCTACAAATTGTATATACTTTTATAATCCTATTATAAAAAACAGTCATGAGCAAAAGGAAACTCATGACTGTTTACACAATCCCCTTTCGCCCCAATGTGATAAGTGCTCCATAAGGAAATTGGGCACTTTCCTTATGACAGTACTATACTTGTTCAGTATAGTCCCAATATAGGTTTCCCTATATTTCGGCGACTGTTCCTTTCCTATGGTTTTACCATAGTACTCTTAACAAGCCGCGGCCCCTTAATCACATTGCTAATATCATATTTAATTGTATATCAATGTAACATAATTAATCTTAATTGTCAATAATAATTTTAATAAATTATTATTATTCTATGATAATGTCATATTAAATTCATTCTGATAAAATGTCATATATGAGAGAGGAGATATTTAATATGACTCAAAAAGAAATAACTAGACTTAGAGTCATTAATCAAACTATTGATGGAGTGTTAAC
>JAAYEM010000022.1 GCA_012728725.1 Tissierellia bacterium
TAAAATAAAATGTTATAGCTTAATTTAGTGACCTCAAAGACAAATAGCTTATAAAAAAATTGGTGAAACAAGCAACTATGCACTTTTCATAAAATATGGGGAGATTTAAAAAAATTTTTCCTACAGTAACTTGACACTATCTTTTTTTGTTCATCTATTGACAAAAATTCCCCCTAATACTATAATTAAGGTAACTAAACAAATATCTTCAGGGCGAGGTGCAATTCCTCACCGGCGGTATAGCCCGCGAGCCGATTATTCGGTTGACTTGGTGAAATTCCAAGGCCGACAGTGAAAGTCTGGATGGGAGAAGATGATACTTTTCATTAAAAGTGCCTTTTCGCCCCGAAGTTTTTGTTTCGGGGTTTTTTGACGAAAAGGGACTTTTAGTGGCCCGTGTATATCCCTGAAGAAATAATTTCTTGGAGGGATTTTTTTATGTACACATTAAGAAAAGAACAATTAACCACCAAAACCTTAGTAAAAATTTCAGTATTAGGAGTCATATCCTTTATTCTAATGCTAATGGATTTTCCCCTATGGTTTTCACCACCCTTTTTAAAGTTTGATATTTCTGATCTACCATCCTTATTAGGTGCCTTTGCTATGGGACCAATGGTAGGGGTAATAATCCAATTTGTCAAGAATATGTTAAAAATTATTGTGGCAGGAACCAATACTGCAGGAGTAGGGGAACTTGCTAATTTTATAGTAGGTAGTATTTTTGCATATTCTGCTGGACTAATCTATTTCAAAGAAAAGACTTTCAAAAATGCAGTTATAGGCTTAATAGTGGGAACCTTAAGTATGACCATTATTATATCCATACTTAACTATTATGTAATGATTCCCTTTTACTCTAAAGCCTACGGATTGCCTCTAGACAAGATAATAGCCATGGGTAGTGCTGTCAATAGATATGTAGTGGATTTAAAATCTATGATCATATATGCTGTAGTGCCTTTTAACCTATTGAAGGGAACAGTAGTGAGTCTGATTACAATATTGATATATAAGAGATTATCACCAATATTACACAGGTAGCCAATGGACAACTATTGATTAAGGCTATTAAAAGGAGAATAGTGGACAGGGGGACGGTGTGACAACCCTTGTCCACTTTTTATATACCCTTCTAATAACAGCCTGATCTCCTTGTAGAAGGTGTAATAGTTAGCAAGTTGGAACCTGGCAACAAGTTTAAGTTTCAATTGTGAATTAAAGGATGAAATGCTATAATAGAGTATAGTTTATGGAATAGGAAGGTTGATTTTATGGTTAAAATAAGGTTAAAGGGATTGAAGGAGACTGAAGAGTTTGGTAAAAAATTAGGCAGTATTTTAAAAGGAGGAGATGTCCTTTCCTTAAGTGGGGATCTAGGAGCAGGAAAAACTACTTTGACCAAATCCATAGGGATTGGACTAGGGGTAGAGGATTACATAACCAGCCCTACCTTTACACTGATAAATGAGTACCAGGGTAGAGTACCCCTCTACCATTTTGATGTATATAGGTTGGAGGGCAAGGAGGATTTGCTGGATCTAGGATATGAAGATTACTTTTATTCCAATGGAGTTACCATAGTAGAATGGGGAGATAGGATAGAGGATATTTTGCCTGAAGATAGGGTAAATATAGAAATAGAGAAGACTGACCAAGAGGATGAAAGGATTATAACCATTTCTGGCCAGGGGAAAAGATATAATGAGATAGTCAAGGAGTTGAATATAAATTGAAAGTATTAGGAATAGATACATCCACCATGATAGCTACCTGTGCCTTAATAGAGGATGGAAGGGTATTAGGAGAATTTTCTTTAAATCAGGAGATGAGTCATTCGGAAAATTTGGTGCCTATGATCAAGGAGTTGTTAGATAGTTTAAACCTTAAGGTAGCTGATATAGATCTGTATGGGGTAGCTATAGGCCCTGGTTCCTTTACAGGCCTTAGGATAGGTATAGCTACTGCCAAGGCCTTTGCCCATGTATATGATAAACCCATTGTAGGTATATCAACTTTGGAAGGTTTAGCCTTTAATCTAACCTTCAGCGGCATAATAGTGCCCATGATAGATGCTAGGAGAAATAGGGTATATACAGGTATATATAGATGGGAAAAGGGTAGGCTTATAAATATATTAGCGCCTACTATAATGGAGATTGAGGAATTATTGGAACTCCTTAATAATTATGACCATATAATGGTCAATGGAAATGGAACCTATATACATAGGGATAGGATATTAGAAGTACTAAAGGATAAGGTAGAATTTGCCCCTATTGGATTAAATGAGTGTAGGGCAATTAGCATTGCCGAGCTTAGTCTTCTGAAAAAAGATGAAAAGAGGGATTATAATTATTATACTTTAGTTCCAGAATATTTAAGGGAGTCTCAAGCCCAAAGGGAATTAAAAGGGAAGGAAAGTGGTAGTAGATGAATATATCTATCCGTGAAATGAGAGAATCAGATTTAGATCGAGTAATGGAAATAGAAAATAAAACCTTTAATCCTCCTTGGTCAAGGGAGGCCTTTTTATTAGAAATTACTAAGAATCTATTGGCCAAATATATAGTTGCAACGGTAGATGGGGATATTGCCGGATATGGAGGTATATGGCTAATATTAGATGAAGGCCATATTACCAATATAGCTGTAGATGAAAAGTATAGGAGGATGGGAGTAGGGAGTAAAATATTAGAGGGCCTAATCCAATTGTGTATAGACAGGAATATTGGAGCCATTACATTGGAAGTAAGAAAATCCAATGAAATAGCCCAGGCCCTATACAAGAAATACGGTTTTAAGGAATATGGAATAAGGCCTAATTACTATCAGAATAACAATGAAGATGCAATAATAATGTGGAAAGCTATCCACTACTAAAGGAGATGAAAATATGAAAAAGGATATGATAACATTAGCAATAGAAACCTCCTGTGATGAAACCTCCTGTGCAGTACTTAGGGGGGGGAGGGAGGTATTGTCCAATATAATCTCTTCCCAGATTGAACTCCACAAAAAATTTGGAGGGGTAGTACCGGAGGTAGCTTCTAGAAAGCATATTGAAAATATAAACATAATCATACAAGAGGCTTTAGATGAGGCAAATGTTACCTTTGATGATATAGATTTAGTGGGTGTAACCAGGGGGCCAGGCCTGGTGGGAGCCCTTCTTGTGGGCATATCTAGTGCCAAGGCCATAGCCTATGCCTTAGGCAAACCTCTAATAGGGGTAAACCACATAGAGGGCCATGTTTGTGCCAATTATATAGACCATAAGGATCTAGAACCCCCATTTACTTGCCTAATAGTGTCTGGAGGCCATACCTATTTAGTCTAGGCCAAGGACTATACTCAATACCAACTGCTAGGTAGGACAAGGGATGATGCAGCAGGGGAAGCCTTTGATAAGGTGGCCAGAGCCTTAGGCCTATCCTACCCAGGAGGACCATTGATAGACAAACTATCCAAGGAAGGCAATCCCAATGCCATAGATTTTCCCAGGGTATATTTAGAAGCTGATAGCTATGACTTTTCCTTCAGTGGATTAAAGGCTGCCGTATTAAATTACCTAAATCAGACAAAACAAAAGGGAGAAGAAATAGTAGTAGAGGATGTGGCTGCCAGTTTCCAACAGGCGGTAATAGAGGTCCTGGTGGAAAAAACTATAAGACTAGCCAAGGAAAGAAAATCAGACAAAATTGTAATGGCAGGGGGAGTGGCTGCCAACCAAGGGTTGAGAAATTTGATGAAAAGTAGAGGAAGGGAGGAAGGTATTGAAATCCTCTATCCCTCTAGAATACTTTGTACCGACAATGCAGCCATGATAGGGTCTGCAGCATACTTTAATTATATGGAAGGTCAAATTTCCGACTTTTATCTAAATGTAGAGCCAAATTTAGAGTTAAAAGGATAATTATCAACAAAGTTTCCACATTATTTTCACAGGTGGAAAAGGGGTTGACTATAAAAAATTGTGGATAATGTGGAAATAATCCAGGGAATTGCTAACAATGGGACAAGTTATTGTGGATAATGCTGTGGATTTTGTGAATAATATGTGGATTAAATGGGGAAACTAATCTTCTGTTAAACTTATCCATTTATCATATAGGGAGTCTAGTCCCAATTGTAGCTCTTCCCTTTGCCTAGTAAGTTCTAGAACCCTTTCTGGATCATCGTATATTTCAGGTTGGCATAATAAGAGGTCTAGGTTTTCAATTTCAGCTTCCTTTGCCTGGATTAATTCTTCCAATTCTAATATTTCTTTTTTCTTCTTTTTCTCCAATTCCCTTTTTTCTTTTTCCTTTTTTCTTTCTAATTTTATCTGGGTTTTGGTTTTAAAATCCCCTTCCTCTTCTACTACTATTTCATTCTTCTTTTCTAAATAATAATCATAATTTCCTAAATATTCCTTTATTCCCTCTGTAGTTAGTTCTAATATCTTATTGGTAACCCTATTTAAGAAATACCTATCATGGGATATTACAAAAAGGGTCCCTTCATAGTCTAGTAGGGCATCTTCCAAAACCTCTTTAGAATCTATATCCAGATGGTTAGTAGGCTCATCCATAAGAAGAAAATTGGCATCTGTCAGCATCATCTTTAACAGTTGAAGCCTACCCCTCTCTCCTCCGCTTAATTCCCCAACCTCCTTAAATATGTCATCTCCAATAAATAGGAAGCGGCTGAGGATGGTTCTTATGGTATAGTAGTCAAAATCAGGGTTTTCATCCCATATTTCATCTATTACCGTTTTAGATAGGTTTAACTCAGTCTGTTCCTGATCAAAATAGCCAATATGAACATTATGGCCTAATATGATATCTCCTTCATCTGGAGCAATCTCTCCCAATATCATTTTAAATAGGGTGGTCTTACCTACCCCATTAGGCCCTATTAATCCCACCTTATCTCCCCTGTATATGGTAAAATTAATATCTTCCAAGAGCTTAAAATCTTCAAAACTCTTACCTAGCTTATCTACCCTTAATACTTCCCTTCCGCTTTTAATCTTAGGCTGGAAGGTGATCTTCACCTTTTTGTTTATCATAGGTTTGTCCATGGACTTTATCCTATCCAACATCTTCTGCCTACTTTGAGCCTGTTTAATATATCTTTGGCCCCCATAATTGGAAAAGCGGCGGATTATCTCTTCCTGCCTTTTTATTTCCCTCTGCTGATCTTCATATTGCTTTTTTAATACTTCCAATTCCTTCTTTCTTTGCTTCATATATTTGGTGTAATTGGTATTGTATATTTTAATTCTTGAATCCTCCAAAAGGAATATCTTAGATACTATATTGTCTAAAAAATATCTATCGTGGGATATTATTAGGGCTGCCCCCTTATATTCTTTAAGATAGGACTCCAGCCAGTTTATAGCTTCAATATCTAAATGGTTGGTAGGCTCGTCTAGTAATAAAAGGTCAGGTTTTTCCAATAATAGTTTGGCTAATGACAGCCTGGCCTTCTGTCCACCGCTTAATACTTCCACAGTTTTGTCCAGATCCTCATCCTTAAAGCCCAGCCCTTTTAAAACCCCTTTTATTTCAGACTTGAAACCATAGCCATTTAGGTTTTGGAATTCTTCTAATAAATGGGAATACTGTTTCATCAGTTGATTTAATTTTTCAGTCTCTCCATTAGCTCCTTCAGTGGCTATTTCTTCTTCTAGCCTTCTAATTTCCCTTTCCATTTGTATCAATGGTTCAAATACCTGGAGACATTCTTCAAATATGGTATTGTTGCTGGCAATTTCCGTATGCTGCTTTAAATATCCTATGGTTAGATCTTTTTGGATATATATTTCCCCTTTATCCTTATGGGTTTCTCCAGCCAATATATTAAAAAGGGTGGTTTTTCCCGATCCATTAAGCCCTATGATTCCAATCTTATCCCCATATTCCACTGTAAAACTTATATCCTTTAAAATTTCATCTACTACATATGCTTTTGATATATTACTGCATGACAGGACTATCATACCTAAATCTCCTACCTTCTATAATGATATTTATTCTATTTTACCAAAAAAAATAGCCCTTTGAAAGCAAAGGGCAAAATTAAGATTTTAAATCCAATTCCATACCTAAACTGGACAACACCTTATCCATTAAATCTAAGTCACACCTTTTATCCTCTGTGAAATGGGAACAGTTCTCACAGCTTTCATATTTTTCTTCATACACTGGGCTGGTCATATCCAGCTTCTTCTCCATAGGATTATAGGAATCACAGTGTATAGCTATTTTCCTCCACTGTTCCTTACTGAGCATATAATTCCCCCTAATCAGCTTATAGTGATATTATTTGTATTTAATGAAAGAATATACATTTATATTTTGTCAAACAGGTTTAAGATCATATTATATGGAAAAATATAATATAAATAATGGCATAAATACATAAAATTGACCTATTACTGTCTAAATGTTATAATAATATCAACTATTACCTATAATTGATACAGACGGGGGTGTATTAATGAACAGAGAAAATAGGGTATCGGTGACAGTAATCAGAAGATTACCGAAATACTATAGATATCTAGGAGAATTACTGAAAAAAGGAACCAACAGGATTTCTTCCCAGGAACTTAGCAAAATGACTGGATTTACTGCATCACAGATACGGCAGGATTTAAACAATTTTGGAGGATTTGGACAGCAGGGATATGGATACAATGTGGAAGAATTGCATGCCCAGTTGGGGAAAATCCTGGGGTTAAACAAGGTATATAAAACGGTAATCGCTGGTGCTGGTAACCTAGGTCAGGCTATTGCCAATTATAAAGGCTTTCAAGATGCAGGATTTAAAATCCTGGCCTTATTTGACAAGAATCCAAAACTGATTGGCTTAAGGATTAGGGATCTACCCATAATGGATGTAGATGAGATGGAGGAGTTTATTAAGGAGAATGAAGTGGATATAGGGATAATAACTACTCCAAAGGAAAATGCCCAGGATATTGCAGATATATACATAAGAGCAGGAGTTAAGGGCATTTGGAACTTTGCACCTGCTGACCTTAGGGTAGATGATGATATTATAGTGGAAAATGTACATCTAAATGAATCCCTATTTACTTTATCCTATTTTTTAAACAATAGGCAGGAGTATGTAAGGGATTAGTAATTTTGTTGATGATTCACAGGTATTGGGAGTAAAGGCCTAAAACTTCAGGATATCCTGAAGTTTTAGGCCTTTGTTTATTGATTAGGTAATTTTACTTAATATAAGTTAGACAATTAACAATATTTATAGAAATAAACCTATTATTGGATTATAATAGAATATGACCGGATAGTTGAAATATGGGGGGGATACACATGGATTTTACATTGTCAAAGGAGCAGGAAATGGTTAGGAAGGTTATGAAGGAATTTGCTGAAAAGGAAGTAAAGCCTATAGCTGCAGATATAGATAAAAGGGGACGATTTCCCAGGGAAAACGTTGAAAAAATGGCTAAATACAACATGCTAGGCATACCTTTTCCTGTAGAATATGGGGGAGCAGGGGGAGATGATATGGCTTATGTAATAGCCGTTGAAGAAATATCCAAGGTATGTGCCACTACAGGAGTTATCCTGTCAGCCCATACCTCCTTAGCCTGCTGGCCAATATTTACCTATGGTACGGAAGAACAAAAACAAAACTATTTAATACCCCTGGCAAGGGGAGAAAAATTAGGAGCCTTTGCATTAACAGAACCTAATGCAGGGACGGATGCAGCCGGGATACAGACTGTCGCTGTACTAGATGGGAATAATTACATATTAAATGGAAGTAAAATATTTATTACCAATGGGGGACAGGCGGATATATACATAGTATTTGCTAAGACGGACAAGACTAAAGGGACCAGAGGAATTTCTGCCTTTATAGTGGAAAAGGACAGACCGGGATTTAGCATAGGAAAGATTGAGGATAAAATGGGAATCAGGGCTTCTTCTACTGCAGAATTGATATTTAGGGATTGTATCATACCTAAGGAAAACCTTTTGGGCAAGGAGGGAAAAGGCTTTAAAATAGCCATGTCCACCTTAGATGGAGGAAGAATTGGCATAGCTGCCCAGGCCCTAGGCATTGGGGAAGGGGCATTGGAGGAGACCATAAAATTTATTAAGGAAAGGCAACAGTTTGGCAGGCCCTTGGCCAAATTCCAAGGGCTACAATGGATGATAGCAGATATGGCTACCAATTTAGAAGCTGCAAGGCTATTAGTATATAGGGCTGCCTTTAATAAGATGAAGGGACTTCCCTACAACAAGGAAGCGGCTATGGCAAAACTATTTGCAGCAAATACTGCCATGGATGTAACTACCAAATGTGTTCAACTCCATGGAGGATACGGATACACCAAGGATTATCCAGTGGAAAGAATGATGAGGGATGCAAAGATTACCGAAATATATGAGGGCACTTCTCAAGTACAGCAGATGGTGATTGCAGCCAATGTTTTGAAATAGTTTGTTAGGGGGATTGGATATGAATATTATAGTATGTATAAAACAGGTGCCTGATACCAATGAAGTTAAAATAGATCCGGATAAGGGGACCTTGATCAGGGAAGGGGTACCCAGCATTATAAATCCAGATGACAAAAATGCCCTAGAAGAGGCATTGAGGATAAAAGATGAATATGAGGATGTAAGGGTAATAGCCCTCAGCATGGGACCTGCCCAGGCGGAATTGGCCTTAATAGAGGCTGTAGCCATGGGGGCAGATGAGGGGATACTATTAAATGACAAGGCCTTTGCTGGATCAGACACCTGGGCCACATCTACCGCCTTAGCTGAGGCCATAAAGAATATAGGAGAATTTGATATTATTTTTTGCGGCCAACAGGCCATAGATGGAGACACAGGCCAGGTAGGGCCCCAAATAGCTGAACATTTAAATATACCCCAGATTACCTATGTAGAAGGGCTAAAATTGGAAGCCAGTAAGGTTAGGGCCAAAAGGCGCTTGGAAGATGGCTATTTTATTATAGAAGCAGAATTGCCCCTATTGATTACTGCCACAAAGGCCCTAAATCAGCCTAGATATCCCTCTATAAGGGGAATTTATGAAGCCTTTAAGGGTGACAGGATAAAAGTATTGACAGCTAAGGACCTGGGGATAGAGGAATATAAAGTGGGGCTTAAAGGTTCACCTACCAGGGTAAGCAGATCCTTTACACCGGAGCTAAAGGCTGGAGATCTAGTAATGATAGAAGGAAGTCCAAAGGAGCAGGCAGAAGGCTTGATTGTAAAGCTGAGGGAAGCAAGAATCATATAGGCTAGAGTGGAAGGGGGAGAAATATGGTAAATTCAGCTTTAGAGGAGTATAGGGGAGTATGGGTATTGGCAGAGCAAAGGGAAGGCCAGCTTCTAGATGTATCCATTGAATTACTGGGGGAAGGAAGAAGGATTGCAGACAAATTAAATACCCAGCTTACTGCTATTCTACTTGGATATAGAGTAGATAATTTGGCAGGGGATTTGATAAAATATGGAGCCGATACTGTAATATATGGGGTCAATAAGTTGTTAGATACATATACTACTGAAGCCTATACCAAGGTAATATGTGACCTAATAAGGGGGAGAAAGCCTGAAATAATATTAATTGGGGCTACCAATATAGGAAGGGATCTAGGTCCCAGGATTTCATCTAGGATTCATACAGGCTTAACAGCAGATTGTACAGGACTTGATATAGATTTGGAAAATAGGAGGCTGTTGCAGACCCGGCCTGCCTTTGGAGGGAATCTAATGGCTACAATAATTTGCCCCAACCATAGGCCCCAGATGGCTACCGTGAGACCAGGAGTTTTTGAAAAGGCGAAATATGATGACACTAGGCAGGGGAATATTGAAAAGTTCACTCCCAACTTAAAAGAGGAGGATATTAGGGCAAGGGTTGTGGAAGTAGTAAAGGAAAAGGGGAGTGAGTTAAAGCTTGAGGAGGCCTCAGTAATTGTAGCCGGTGGCAGGGGTTTAGGAGGGCCTGAGGGGTTTAAACTTTTAGAGGAATTGGCAGAAAAGTTAGGAGGGGTGGTAGGAGCCAGTAGGGCTGTGGTAGATGCCAACTGGATAGATAAATCCCATCAGGTAGGGCAAACGGGGAAAACTGTAAGGCCAGATCTTTATATAGCCTGTGGCATATCAGGAGCAGTCCAGCATTTGGCTGGGATGCAGAATTCCAAATACATAGTAGCCATTAATAAGGATAAGGACGCCCCTATATTTAATGTGGCCCATTATGGAATTGTAGGAGACCTATATGAAGTCTTACCAGAGCTGATCAAGGCCTTGGATAATATAGATGAAATAATGGAGAATATAAAATGATTTTTGAGGATACAGGAGTTCCTGTATCCTTTATATTTGCTAAGGCTTATATACTGTGTAATTAAATAGAAATTTTATATATAATATCGAGGGTAATTTATAAATTAATACAGATTTATTGGGAGAGTTCCATTGAGAGATAAATTCAGTCAATTTTTTGGGTATAAAACCACATAGTATTTATTAAGATTAGTTACAGCCGTTAATTAGGGAGAAAATATAATTAGAAAACATAGTACAAGCTTTCTAATAACTATATTATTAATTCTACTCATATCTACCACTATATTAAAAAGCCTTTTGCGGATACTAAGGATTTGGAAAAAGATATGTGAGAATAAATTATAGAAAAAGTTCAGATAATATGAAGGTTTTAATAAGTAAGGGCAGTAATAGACAGTATTATAACCTAGAACAGGTACAAATTATTCCTTACAATTTGATAATGGGGAATATACCATTTCAATCCTAAAGTCTACACAAGGGAATAAATATTTGGAAATAGTTGGGGAAAAGGTAGTAATAGGGTTACAGGACTAAAATATACTTTTTCCAGTAAATCCAAATATTCAATTGGAAGGAAGGTATGAAGGCTATATTAAAGTCAAAGGGGCTAATTAAGGATGCAAAAAATAATAAAGAAAGATTAAGGCGATATACGATTATGTAACCAAAAATATAAAGTACGATTATAGAAAGACTAATCAGGTAAAAACTGGGTATTTGCCTGTTATTAATGATATTATAAGGACTCAATACCGAATATGCTATGATTATTCAGCCTTAACAGCAGCCATGTTAAGAAGTTTAGGTATGTTTACAAAACTAGCTATAGGATATAAATCGGATTTGGAAAAATATCATGTCTCGAATCAGGTAAATCTAAATAGCCAGTGGATAACTATTGATACCACCTACAATTTTATTTATATAAGATATGACATCCCAATTAATATGGGTAAGGATGGAGGGGATTATAAAATAGAAAAATATATTAGCCTAAGAAAACCTGGGCTATAGTATTGAAGAAAAAACACAGTATCTTATAAAACGCAGAAAAACCTTTTTGAATTTAAGGGATTTTTATTTTTTATTAATTTATTATACTTTGGCTTTAGTCTGAATTAATAATTGATTTCTTTTTTCATAATATTATTTTGACGCAGCTTGAACAATTGTAAGGTTATATTATAGAGAAAACAGAAATTTTAAACGCACTTGACAAATTACACCAACACTAATATAATTTAAGTGGGAGTGAAATGCCAGATAATTTAAAACAATCAAACAAATCATAAAAGAAAAGGGATGATTTAATGGATAAGATAAGTAAGAAAATTAGAAAAATAACAAGTAAATTTAAATGGCTAGTATATAATCATTGATATCAATTAGGATTCCATTTATGTAAGAAATGGAACTCTAATTGATAGAGTTAAGAAAGTAGAAAATTGTAATATGTAAAAAAATATTAGCCTAGGAAAACCTGGGCTATATTTCTGCATATAACTTTGATAATAATCTAAAAAGATTAGGTATATAA
>JAAYEM010000023.1 GCA_012728725.1 Tissierellia bacterium
CAGATCTTAGACTACCTATAAGGAATTGAAACTGTAACTATAGTCATAACTGATAGCAGTAACCAGCCAGATCTTAGACTACCTATGAGAAATTACCTATTCTGGCTGGTTGGCTAGTTCTTGTTCGTTCATATATTACTTATAAGGAATTAAAATTTATAATTGCAAAATAATAGATAAACTTACAAATTGAGATTATAGATTGCCTATAAGAAGTGATACAAATCATTTTATTATACAAACTATCCTATAATTTTAGCCCAGATTTTTTAAGAAGATCTTAATCTATATTTTTGATACAACTAATTTAGATAAAATTTACAAAAGATCAATAAAAAGAGGAATTATGTTATTTTTCTATAAGTATTATATAATCCTATATTTTCCTTATTTCTTATTCTGGTTTCGCTTTGCTAAAATTTAAAATGTTTTCAGCACCCATGAAATTTTAGATATTCACTTTGACAACAAAATGTAAAGTGTAATATTAGGAGAACAATTTAATTAATTATAAAAGCAAAGTTATTAGTGAGGTGATTCCGTGTCGACAAATAAAACAGTTCTAATTTCCTTAATTGGGAAAGGTAGTATTATTGAAGAATCTAAAGGCTATAGGAAGGCTAAATACTACTTTAATGAGACGCAGGATGTTGTATATACTTCTTTTTTTGGATCAGCTCTATATGAAATATTAATAAAGCAAGGTTATGAAATTGATAAATGGCTAATATTTGGAACAAGCAAGTCTAATTGGTCGGAATTACTACATGTAGTGGATGAAAAATACCATGATGAAATGATTGAATTATATGATACAGTTTATGACATAGAAAAAGATAATAAAGAAATTCCCCCGTCTTTACTTCTCAAATGGCAAGAAACCCTTCAAAATTACATTTCTGGCATTCGTCTTATCTTGGTGAGTCCAAAAGATTATGAAATATATATAGACCATATGATAAATGAGATTCCTAATGATAAAAGAAATATAGTTCTTGATATAACTCATGCTTTTAGGCATATGCCTGTAATAATAGCTTTTTCCTTAATGGCATTAAAGCATATTAAAGATATTTCTAAAATCATGGTATATTACGGTGCTTTTGAATTAAAAGAAAATAGATTTGATAATGAAGAGCCTACTCCAGTGTTAAATATTGATTTTATCAATAAATTAGTTTCATATGGAGAAAATCTTGCAATATTCAGCAACTCAGGATATTTTCCTAATATACTAGAAGATTTGGACATTTCGGGTACGGATGAAACATATTTTTGGATTGAGATGAATAGACAACCAAGGAAAGACTTAGAATCAATTAATGAGAGATTATATGGAAAAATTATAGAAAAAAATCATCAAAGCAAAATAGCAGAATACATAAAAAGAGAAATGGAACCCCTTATAGGAGCATCACTACATAGAAGAATGGTTGAAAGGGCAAGGTTTTTCTTTGAGAAAAAACAATATTTAAAATCTCTGATCCTTCTTTATGAAGGGCTAATTATAGCTATAGGAAGAAAGCATGGAATAGAAAGTGGACAAGACTATGAAAACAATCAAAAAATTAGAGAATACATTAGAGATAACAAGCGAACCATATTTAAGGATAAGAAACAAATGGAATTGTATTATAACTTAGAATATACTAGGAATGCTGCTGTTCATGGGGCTAGGAGTAGAGGTATACAGAATTATGTAGAACAGCAAGAACAGTTTGAAACATTATTTAAAAGCGGATTAGAAATTTATGAATATATAACGGGGGAAGGGTTATGTTGAAATTTATATCATTACTAGGAACTAATCCATATATGCCTTGTAATTATTATTTGGGGGAACAAATGGTTAAAGATTGTTGTTATATTCAAAAAGCCTTGGTTGAGATATTACTTGATCAAAATATAGTTATAGAAAAAGTATCTATTTTTACTACAGAAGAGGCCCATAATAAGAATTGGAAAAAGAATGCCTATAGCCATGAAAGGTTAGGGTTAAAGGACGAATTAGAAATCCTAGCTAATAAGAATAATTTTATAGTGGAAAACCTAATAATCCTCCAGGGGCACAAAGAGGAGGAACTTTGGGAAATATTTGAAATCATATTAAACGAACTGGATGAAGAGGATGAGATAATATTAGATATAACACATTCCTTTAGATATTTACCTATGCTGACCTTCATAATAATAAACTATGCTCGTATTGTGAAGAAATGCAGTTTAAAGGCAGTCTATTATGGAGCCTTTGAAGTATTAGGGGATGCACAAAAAGCGGCAAAACTACCAATAGAGGAAAGAAATGCACCTATATTCGACTTGACACCTTTTATAGATTTATTTGACTGGACTTTTGCTATTGATAGATACTTAGCAACGGGAGATGCTTCTATGGTTGAAAAACTAACATTTTTAGAAACCAAAAAGATAACTAAGGAACTAAATAAAAAAGCTTCAACATTCAAAATAGATCCTTCTGTATTATTTAAAGATCCAAATTCTTTAAGGGCTCTTGCCAATTCTATGAGAAAATTTAGTGATATGGTAGCTACCTGCAGGGGGCCAGAACTTACCAATACAATATCCTCTCTTAAAAACAGCATCAACAATGTTATTGAAAATACAGCCCATGAAAGAATTAAACCCTTAAGTCCTATCATGGAAATGCTAAAAGATAGATTTGATAGCTTTAGTTTCCGGGATGAAGATATCAATATGATTGAAACGGCAAAATGGTGTTATGATAATAAAATGTATCAGCAAGGCTTAACAATTTTAGAAGAGGGAATAATAAACTACATTTGTAAAAAGTGGGGTTTAAATAATCTAGATCTAAAAAACAGAGAACAAATAACGGGTTATGCCAAAACTGTTGCCGTAAATAAATTAGATGCTGATTGTAGAACATTAGGAATAAGCCCAAAAAGAGCGAACGAACTATTCATGCTACTCTATAATGTAGGCGGTTTGAGAAACGATATAAACCATGCAGGTTGGAGGAAAGATCCTGCCGAGGTTTCAAAATTTAGAAAAAATTTTAAAGAGTACATAAAAAGAGCTGAATCATTAATGTTAAATAAGGAAGAGGTAAATGAAGAAAAGAGAATGCTACTAATTTTTTCTCATAAGTTGACAGAAGGGCAGAAAAAGGAAGCGATAGAAAGGTTTAATATATCTAAATTTATTGAATTAGATGAAAAACTTCTGGCAAAATGGGCTAATGTTCCTCCAAATTTAGAAGATTTAAAGGAATACTTAACTGACATAATAGTATGAATTGATGAATATGGAAGTCCTGGGGATTATGCATTGGTACAAGGAGATTTTGGGGCAACAAAGATAATGGTTGATTATTGTCTGTCTAAAGGAATTATTCCAATTTATTCAACGACTGAAAGGAAAGTTACAGAAGAAAAATTAGGAGAGAAGATAAGGCTTTCACGTGAATTTGAGCATGTTATGTATAGAAAATATAAGAGCGGTGTTTTTTGATCTCAATTGGAGAAAAGAGATTCACTGAAATTATTGTTATAAATATAGAAAAGGTTGATAGGTAATATGCTAAATATAAAGACTATCAGTTATAAGATAAAATTTTTGGAAGAAATAGTATTTAAAGAGGAACCTGAGATTGCTTTTTTCAAGGCAATATACAAAAGACTAAAAAATATTTTATGCATTAATTCGGAAAAGGATTGCAAAAACTGCCCCCATAGTAGTAAGTGTTTGTATAGCTATTTATCAGCTAAAGATTTTCAATGTATATCAAGTATGCCAATAATAGTTCATAAGCCCTTATTTTCAAATAGGGGCATGAAGGCTAACGATATATTAGATTTAAAATTTACCTTTCTGGGAGATTCCATAAAACACATAGATTTTATTGACTTCATCCTAAAAGAATTTGAAGCAAGGGGGCTTTTTAGGGAGAAGCATAAATTTGCAATTATTAATAGGTACATTGATCAAGCCAATATATTAGAAGACCATGGTAAAATAAATGGCATTAAAATATTAACACCCATAGATAGGAAAGATAATATATTCAAAGCAGAAAGGGAAAAACTAGATAACCTTAATAAGCTATACAATATAACTGATAAGTCTATTGATTTAATAGACAGGCCCTATGAATTCAAGGCTATAAAATTTAAGATAACTAATCCACTTCACATAGGCTCTAATAAACTAGTACTAGAAGGTTATGTGGGTACTGTTAAATTTATAGAACCAATAACAAAATCCTACCTATTAGATATAATAAATGTAATAGGTGCCGGAGAATTTTACGCCTTAGGTGGAGGAACAATAGAATTTTATAAATATGATAAAGAGAATGCAATCAATAAGGTACATCCGTATACTTGAATGACATAATAATTGTCGTTGAACTATATATGAAA
The DNA here is from genome assembly GCA_012728725.1 of Tissierellia bacterium. GTDB lineage: Bacteria > Bacillota > Clostridia > Tissierellales > Tepidimicrobiaceae > JAAYEM01. The sequence continues at coordinate 4,404 of JAAYEM010000023.1, forward strand.
ATCCCTGGTGGTTAGCGACAATGATTTAAATAGGCTACAAAAGACACTGGCCAGTCACCAGTGTCTTTTATTCTACAGGGGCAGTTTCACTCCCACCTTACTCTCCAGTGCCCTATTGAATACTTCCCTAGCTACAACTACATCACATACTGCCATTCCTATATTGCTGCATACTATCAATTCATCCTTATCTTCTCTACCTGGCTTTATTCCAGCAATTATCTCTCCTGTTTCCGCCACTATTTCAGGTAGTCCATCGGGGAAGTATCCCATTTCTTCAAATAGTTCATGCTCTTCAATGCTGTCAACTATGTACTTATCTGCCCGTTTTGTAATCTTAGGATCCCAATATGTATTCAAATCACATGGTAATATGGTTTGGCCCTTGGATACCCATTCATCCTTTACCACCGAAAGTGGAGTTCTTATTATTAGGGTAGCAGAGCTTAAAACTTCACATTCCTTGGCTAGCATTTCTGGGGATTCACCTTTTATGATTTCTACATCTATTTTGGGCTGCACTTCTTCAATCAATTTATCCATGGCTTCTTCCCTGATGTCATATATATAGATCTTTTTAAGGTTCTTTAGGGTATGGACTACATATTTGACATGCTCTGTCCCTTGCACCCCACATCCAAACATAGCAAAAGTTTCTGCATCTTCATGTAATGCTTCTGCAGCCAATACTGTAACAGCCGGGGTTCTCATGGCGGTAATCCAGGTACAATCCATTACTGCTATAGGGCAGCCTGTCAATATATCATTTAGTATAAGTAATCCTGTAGTTTGGGGCAATCCAAATTTTGTAGGATTATTGGGATAGCATTCTATCCATTTCATACCTGCTGCCTTTTGAGAGGGTACATAGGCTGGCATAGCATGGTAGAATACCTCTTCGTAGGGATGGATACCAATTTTTGCAGGCATCTCATACTCCTTTTTACCATGGGCTATTAAGGCTTCCTTTACAAGTTTCAGTATATCCTCTTCCCTTATTCCTAAACTGATTACTTCATCCCTTGTTAAGTATAGCATCTCTTTCCCAATATAAAGCTTTTGTGAAATATACTTGTGGTCAGCTTCAAAAGTCACATTGACTCCCCCCTTATGTTTTCAATATAATTGAAATATTAAATAATACTTCTACAAGCTATATGGAAAATCCTTCTTAAAATCTCCATATTTTTTCATTATTGTAGAGACTTACCTAAGGGAAAAAGGATTATTCTTTAGTAGATTGTTTAGCTTATATAATATAAAATATGTGTAAATAGATGGGAGGGAAGCTTATGATATTTGATGGCCATGGAGATATATGGACAGATGTTGCCCAAAAAAGGAGTAGGGGAGAGAGGGATATAATAAAAAATTACCATCTAGACAGGTTCAGGAAGGGGAATATGATAGGCGGGATATTAGTCATATGGGTGGACCCTCCCTATGATAAGGAACCTTGTGCCAGAACCTTGGAAATAATTGAACACATGAGCACAGAGATAATGGAGAATTTGGATATATTAAAGATAGTCAAAGATGCAGAGGGCTTTGACCAGGCATTAGAAGAGGGGAAGCTGGCTATAGTAATAGGGATGGAAGGATTAAGCGGGATTGGTGATAGGATAGATTTAATAAATACCTTATATCTATTGGGGGTAAGGCATATGTCCCTTACCTGGAATGAGGAGAATCTATTAGCTACGGGAGTTAGAGGGAATCCAGACAGGGGCCTAACTAAAAAGGGAGTAGAGGCGGTTAAGTTGATGGAGAAATTAGGAATAATAATAGATACAGCCCATGCCAATGACAAAAGTTTTTGGGATATATACAAAAACACCACAGGTCCCATAATCAACTCCCATTCCAATGCCAGGACCTTGTGCAATGTGGCAAGGAATATACCAGATGATCAGATTAAAGCTATTGCTGATAGAGGAGGCCTAATAGGGATAAATTCCTTTAATGAATTTGTCCATACGGATAGGGATAAACAGGATATTTATCACCTAGTAGATCATATAGATTATATGGTGGAGCTTGCAGGCATTGATCATGTAGGGTTTGGATTCGATTTTTTCCACTATCTAAAGGGGGATACCATAGGTAGTTTTGTTGAGGATGTAAATATAGGCACCAAAGGTTTTGAAAGCATAGAAAAGGTTCCAGATTTAATAGATATACTCAATAAGAGGGGTTATACAGAAGAAGATATAGAAAAAGTATCCTATAAAAATTTTTATAGAATAATAAAGGAAGTGCTGGGATAATCCTATATAGCCAAAATCAATATTGAGATTTTGGTTCTGCTATATTTTTTGTCTATGTATTATAATTGTTGGATACAAATAATTACAGTTATTATTATTTTCCCATACTGCTGGTATAATAAGTTGAAAGGAGTTGAAGATATGGCAAGAAAGAGGAAGAAAATAGTTGAAGTTGATATTATAGATACCCTATTTCCCAATAAGTCCATAGGGGAATATGAAGGTAAAACTATTATGTTTAAAGGTGGAATAAAGGGGCAGAGGGTAAAGGTACTTTTAGGCAGGAAGAAGAAGGACTATATTGAAGGTAAACTATTAGAAGTGCTGGAAAGATCTCCCTTAGAAAAAAACCTATCCTGTTCTTATGATGGAGAATGTGGAGGATGCACCTATCAGACCCTCTTATATGAGGATGAATTAAACTTGAAAAAGGAACAGGTTTTGGCCTTATTTGAAAGGGAAGGGATAAAGGATTTCAACTTTTTAGGAATAGAGGCAAGTCCTCAGGTGGAAGGTTATAGGAACAAGATGGAGTATACCTTTGGGGATAGCGAAAAGGGAGGTCCCCTAATACTAGGCCTTCATAAAAGGGGAAGGTTCTATGAGGTTGTAGACTCAGATGCATGCAATATTGCAGATAAAGACTTTACTCAAATAAGGCGCAGGGTAATGGAGCATTTTAGAAGGCTTAATGTACCCTTTTATAATAAAAGGATCCACAAGGGGATTTTAAGGCATTTGGTCATCAGGAAGGCCTTATCTACTGGAGAAATACTTATCAATCTTGTAACCACTAGCCAAGGCCAGGTGGATGTGGAAGCCTTTGTCAAAGATTTATTGGAGCTAAAAGGTTTAGAAGGCAATATAGTAGGAATACTTCACACCATAAACGATGGTCTAGCTGATGTGGTTCAGGCAGATGAACTCCACTTATTATACGGCAGGGACTATATTGTGGAGGAAATTTTAGGTCTTAAATTTAAAATATCCCCCTTTTCCTTCTTCCAAACCAATACCTTTGGTGGTGAAAAACTGTATTCCATTGTAAGGGAGTTTGCAGGGGATATAGATGATAAGGTGGTATTTGATCTTTATTCTGGCACTGGTGCAATTGCCCAGATCATGGCACCGGTAGCTAAAAAGGTAATTGGTATAGAGATTGTAGAGGAAGCGGTAGAAATGGCCTGGGAAAACTCCAAATTAAATGCTTTAGATAATGTAGAGTTTATTCCAGGGGATGTGTTAAAGGTTATAGATGACTTAAAGGAAAGGCCGGATTTAATAGTTATAGACCCACCAAGGGATGGGATACACCCCAAGGCCATAAACAAGATAATAGATTTTAATCCTCAGTCTTTTGTATATGTGTCCTGCAATCCTGTTACCTTAGCAAGGGATTTGAAGGTATTTTTGGAAAGGGGATATAGAATAGACAAATTTAAATTAATGGATATGTTTCCTAGAACAAGTCATGTGGAGGCTGTAACACTTCTTGTAAAGGAGTAAAGCTACTGAAAAAAGATGCAGAATTTATGCACATTTTCCCAATAAGACTCACATGCTTAAGTTTTATTAGCAGGAAAACAATTGCAGAAGTTGTAACTTCAATCGATAATTAATCCTAGGGTAAATGTTTTTATTGTTTTTAACACTTTATAATGGTAAAATGAAGACACAGAAAATGGGAAAGTTTTCAAGGGATTTGATTACTAGTCTGGTAAAAATTAGCCCATAGGGAATAGGATCTGGAATTTGTTATTAGCTGTGACTTTGCTTTATGATAAAAGCTGGCATGACCAGCAATGGGGGATGACAAATGAAGGATGGAAAAAATGATTCTTTGAAATATAGGGTATTCAATGTGGTTTTTTGGGTAGGCATATTCATGTCATTTTCTGCTAGCGTAATCAACTATTTTCTAGGTTTAGGAACCTTACTCATCCTACTGACATCTGCTTGCGGCCTTATTACTGTAGGCTTATATATAGTATTTAGAAGGAGCAGAAACTATGAGTTAGTGTCATTGATAGTGGTTATATTCCTGAATTTTATCTTTTTCCCAATCATGTGGCTGGTTTCAGGAGGGACCTACTCAAGCATTCCATATTATATGATAATAAATGCTGGAATTATTGCCCTCTTGCTTAGCGGCCTACAGAGGAAGATAATCTTTCTCCTTTTTGCCCTAGTAGTTGGTTTTTTGAATTTTGCAGAGTATAAGAGGCCAGATTTGGTAATAGCATATGATACCCAGCTAGCCAGGTATATAGATTTGACTTTTGGCCTACTTGTCTGCCTTTTTTCCGTTATAGTTTTAATTTCCTTTTTGGTTGACAGTTATGCTAAGGAACTTGAAAGGTCCCAAAAATACCAGGCCAGCTTGGAGGAAAAGAATAAGGAGATAGAAGCTAAAACAAAGCCTTGGAGAGGAGCAATGCCGAGTTTATAAGGGCCAAAGAAAAGGAAGAAAGACTTAATAGGCTGCTGTCAGAAGAGAAGCAAAAGCTTCATGAGCTATCAATAACGGATTATTTAACAGGAGCCTTTAATAGGAGGTTTATCACTTCCTACTTAAGTGAAGAGATTGAGGAGGTCCATAAGAATAATAAAAAACTGACTGTAGCCATGATGGATATCGACAACTTTAAAAATATAAATGACACATACGGCCACTTATTTGGTGACTATGTATTAAAGAGGATAGTTGAGACCATTAGAAACAATTTGAGGCAAAGGGATATAGTTGGCCGTTATGGTGGGGATGAGTTTTTGATTATAATGCCTAATACCTGCCTAGAAGATGGATATATGGTGATGGAGCGTATTAGGAAGAAGGTTTTAGAATTGGAATGGGAATATGATCTGGTAATAACCATTAGTGGAGGTGTCATAGAAGTAGGGGACGAAGAGGTGACTGATTTATTGAAGAAGGTTGATAAGCTGCTATATAGGGCAAAACAAAAGAGCAAAAACCTTATAGAGAAAGAGGCTAGTGGTTAAAGCTTTAATTTTTTAGGCTATCTATTATTTTCCCTTTAAAATGGATCTATTTAAAAACCCGCTTTAAAAATAAGCGGGTTTTTTGTTGTGGTTCAAAGTTCCTTAGGAGATTGAACAGGAAAGATACTGACATATACCCATAATCATATAGGATGAAAGTAAATAAACATGATCCCATAACCAGGGAGGTCCAATAAGATAGTAGGGAGGGACTTAATTAAAATGGAAATATGGGGCTAATATTAGGGAGCAACAAGTCAATCAAATTAGCACAGATTTTAAATATGGACATACAATATAGTGAAGATATATAAGATGGAGTGATGCTATGAATATGGATTATGTACGCCAATCTTTAGAACTTCATTTGTTTTTTGCCAGGATTATGAAGGAACATTCCTTTTTCCTTCAACTAGGATTTATGCCTAGGGATATTGACTTTGCCAATAGGGCTGATGAATCAAGGATGGAGTTTGATGACCTTTTGAGGGATGTGGTATTCATTTCCCAGGGTGTTGTGAGTAAAAATGTTCTCAATTCTGGCGAAGTGATAACCCCCTTTACCCTGGAGGCGGAAGAGGTAACCGTATTCTATACGGGAGTAGAAATACCCCTTGATATTACTAGGGCAGAGGCTAAATTGGTAGATGCAGATAGGGATTTAATTGACAGTTCCCTTGCAGATAAGGTTTCCAGGATAAATGATAGGGCTATTAGATTGATTTCTGAATTGATAAGATTTAAAGAAAGAATTTTACAAAATGTACTTCAATGCAAAATGTTTACAGTCAATTACCCATTATTGATTGACCATATTATGAGGGAGGCAAGGCTTTATTTAAATCTGGTAAAAACCCTACAAGAACAAGGCTTTATAAATATTAGAAGAAATCCATTAAAGCAAGAAGCCTTCTGGAATAGGATTATGGCTGAACATTCTAAGTTCATCCGTGGATTATTAGATCCTACTGAAGAAGAGCTATTTGATATAGCCGATGATTTTGGAAATACTTTTGACAGATTAACCAAGGAAGCCTTAGATGCTATAGACCATATGGTACCCTTCCATAAGGTGACCAGGGAAAGCCTAAGGGCAACAAAGGCCATAAGGGATTTCAAGACCCAGGCTACAGAAGGGCTTTTGGATTGTAATATTAGATCTATAATAATTCCCTTATTAGGGGATCACACATTGCGTGAGGCCAATCATTATTTGAGGCTGTTAAGGATGTTTGACAAATAATTTAAGGATGTAATAGCTACTTTGCAGCATAAAACTATATGGATGGATTAAGGAAGGTGAAGATCATGGATGCAAAAAAGAAGATAGAAAAGGAGATAGCTAGAAAAAGAAGGCTGATTGCAGATGGAGAAAAGATATTGAAGGAAGTTCCTGACCATTTAAGGCCTAGCCAGCAAAATCTTCTGGAAATGTATAAAAGGAGATTAGCAGCTCTTGAAGAGGAACTGATAAGATTAAAGGATAAGGATTTTGAAAATGATTAAGGTCTAGATAATGGATACTTGTTGGGGAGCTAATAAATTATACTTGCTTCCCAATTGTTTTATCCAGGTTATATAATTCCTCTAGATCTTATTGGAAGCAAGGCTTGAGCATTGGAAACAGTCTTTTTTAGATATACAGCTAATTTATACTGAATTTACAAATTTTACATTTATTTTACATAATTTAGATTTAAAACAAGCAATATTAAGGTATAATTATCTTAACATAGATAAATAAAGAGGGGTAAATGTATGGAAGATAATGTATTATCCAGGTTTAATGTAAAGAGGGTAAATAGGTTCAATGTGATCCTTATATGGTTTTTTTCTGTCCTTTTGACAGGCCAATCCTTTATAATGGGGGGAGAGTCTTATGGATTAAAGGTATTAGCCTGTACCATGACTGCCTCCATAATTGCAACCATAGCCATGTTTTTCAATTTGAAATTTGAAAAGTATGATAATTTAACTGCCATTATAATAGCCTTTTCAGTAGCCCTATCTGCTGGGTATTTAAGCTACATGCAAAAGGGAAGCAACATGATGACCATATTCTTGGTATATTTAGGCTCTATAGCCATGATAGCCATGTACTTTAGGTTCAAATTGCTTTTAGTTTATGGCCTGTTGATGAATATATTTCTTATACTCCTATATTCAATAGATCCCAAGGCCGTTTTAGGGCCTGACTTTTCAACCATGTACTTTATCAGGATACTCCTTAGTATGGATATTTCAATAATTATATTTTACTTTTTGACAAAATGGGGAAATGAATATATTATGTTTGCCTTTAATAGGGAAAGGGATTCAAAAGAATTATTGGACAAGCTAACAGCCACCCTGGGGGAAATTGATAATAGCACTGCCCAACTAAATACAAGAATTGTAGAATCCTTTAAATATATACAAAACATTGAACAGATGAGCAACCAAACTAAAAGTTCCGTGGAAGAAATAGCAAAGGGAATTGGGGAGAATGCCAGCAGTACTGAAAGGATCTTTCAGAGGACCAATGATTCTATGGGCATAATAGAGGAGACTAGATTATTGTCAAATGAAGCTAGGGAACATTCAGAGGGCATGAAGGCAATAATACAGGAAAATGCTGATGGAATAGGCGAAATGTTCCGCCAAATAAATATAATAGATAATGCCATAGGTACAGCCCTAGCAGATGTATCAAAGTTAAAGGAGAATATGGATAAGGTCAATGATTTTCTATTGAATATAACTCAAATTGCCAATCAAACCAATCTATTGGCCTTAAATGCATCCATTGAGGCAGCAAGGGCAGGGGAGCATGGTAGGGGCTTTGCAGTTGTTGCAGAGGAAATAAGTAAATTAGCTGAAATGAGTGCTAAAACCGTTAAGGAAATAGCGGCAATAATAGATTTTGTCCATTCAACAACTGCTACTACCCTGGAGAAGGTATATAATGGAAAAGAAACAATAGAGATGGGAAAAGGGGCTATTGCCGGCCTTAGGAATACCTTTATGACTTTAGAAAAGTCCGTAAATCATATTACCCATATAATAGGAAAGGAGCACAGTATGGTGGTTCAGGTATCATCCTCCTTTGCGGCTATTATGAAGGAGTTGGAGAGTATATCATCTGTATCTGAAGAACATGCTGCCTCTGTAGAGGAGGTACTGGCTTCCGTAGAGGAGCAGTATGTTCAGATAAATAAAATAACTGCCCAAATGTCTTTAATTAATGAACAAAGCAATAAGCTTAGGGAAATGTTTAATTTATAGGTATTGGCTTTCCCATTGTTCAAGGTTAATTTTACCTTGACTTTTTTTATTATTTAAGTGGATACTAAAAAATGAAGTAATATAATTAGAAAAGGAAATGATTAATAATGAATACAAAATTAGAAAATGGAATAAATATAGGATGGAATTTTGACAATAGCTATATTCATTTACCAGAGAAATTTTATACCAGGCAAAACCCAACTCCTGTAAGTTCTCCAAAATTGGTTATTTTAAATGAAGAATTAGCCAAATATTTAGGCTTAGACATCCAGGCCTTAAAGGGTAAAGATGGAGTAGATATACTTTCTGGTAATAGTGTTCCTGAAGGAGCATCACCCATTGCCCAGGCTTATGCAGGCCATCAATTTGGGCATTTTACAATGTTGGGGGATGGCAGGGTCTTGCTGCTTGGGGAGCAAATAAGTCCTAAAGGTGAGCGATTTGATATTCAGCTAAAAGGGTCTGGCAGAACCCCATATTCCCGAGGAGGGGATGGGCGAGCCCCTTTGGGACCAATGCTTAGGGAATATATAATCAGTGAGGCATTAAAGGGCCTTGGTATACCTACAACTAGAAGCCTTGCTGTTGTAAGTACAGGAGAGATTATAATCCGTCAGACTCCCCTACCTGGTGGAATATTGACCAGAGTAGCATCAAGCCATATCAGGATTGGTACCTTTCAATATATTTCAGCCTATGGGAGTGTTGAAGAGTTGCAGATACTAGCCGAGTATACATTGCAAAGACATTTTCCTGATGTGGCGGGAGATGGGGATAGGTATATTAAACTCTTAAGGAAAGTTATTAGTCTACAAGCTGAGCTGATTGCAAAATGGCAGCTTGTAGGCTTTATCCACGGGGTAATGAACACTGATAATATGGCTATTAGCGGGGAATCCATTGACTTTGGCCCCTGTGCTTTTATGGATAGCTATGACCCAAAAACGGTTTTTAGTTCTATCGATCATTTTGGCCGTTATGCTTATGGTAATCAACCTAAAATTGCAGCATGGAACCTAGCTAGGTTTGCTGAAACCCTATTGCCATTACTCCATGATGATGAGGATAAGGCTATAGAAATGGCCAATGAAGAGATCAGGAATTTTTTCAAAATATATAATGGATTTTGGCTTAATGGAATGCGTAAAAAACTTGGAATGTTTGGGGAAGAAGCAGAAGATGAGTCTATTATTATGGATTTATTATCCATAATGGAGAAGTACAAGGCAGATTTTACTAACACTTTTAGAGCCTTAACCATTGATCAATTGTGTGGAATGGAATTATTTAGTACTAGTGAATTTGCCCAGTGGAAGGAGAAGTGGCAGGCAAGATTAAATAGGCATGGTAGATCAAAAGAGGAAGTAAAGCAGCTTATGAAAGAAAACAATCCAGCTATAATCCCTCGAAACCATAGGGTAGAAGAGGCATTGGAAGCAGCAGTAAAGAGGGGAGATTATAGTGTAATGAAAAGATTTCTCAATGTCCTCTCCAACCCTTATGCCTACTCTGCTGAACAGGAAGAGTATTCCAAACTACCCCCTCCATCTACAGAGCCCTATAGGACATTTTGTGGAACCTGATAATTTTAAAGGTTTATACTGAAACTCTCCTTCAAAAATATGAAGGAGAGTTTTTAATCCTTATATAAACCTTCATTTAGAAAGTCATATTTTTTATCCAAAGGTTCTGTAGATTGGATTACAGAGCCTCCAAGGCAAATTTCCCCTTGGTATAGTACAGCTACCTGCCCGGGGGTTACTGCCTTTACAGGTTCATCATATACTATATGGATATTTCCATTATCCAACATATTTACCGTTACAGGAATATCTGGCTGCCTGTATCTGAATTTGGCAGTACATTTTAAAGGCATAGGAGGTGCCTCTCCTAATATCCACTTAGGGGATTCACCTATTAATGAAACCGAGTAAAGGGCTGGATGTTTATCCCCTTGGGCAACATAGAGGATATTTTTCTTTAAATCCTTTCCTGCAACAAACCAGGGTTCCCCTGTACCGATTCCACCAATTCCTATTCCCCTTCTCTGACCTAATGTATAGTGGATAAGGCCACTGTGCCTACCAATCTTGTTTCCATCCACATCATATATATCCCCTTCTTTTGCCAATAGGAATCTATCTAAAAATTCATCAAAATCCCTTTCCCCTATAAAGCATATACCTGTTGAATCCTTTTTTTCAGCAGTGTATAGCTTATGCTTTTTTGCCAATTCCCTAACCTGTTTCTTTTCTAAATGTCCTATGGGGAATAGGGTTTTGGAAAGGGCTTTTTGGTCTATTCTAGATAGGAAATAGCTTTGGTCTTTGTTCTTATCCTTTCCCCTTAGAAGATAATACTTTCCATTCCTTTCTTCCACTTGGGCATAATGGCCCATGGCTATATAGTCTGCCTCCAGTTTTAAGGCATAATCTAAAAAGGCATTAAATTTTATCTCCTGATTACACATAACATCTGGGTTGGGAGTTCTACCTTTTTTGTATTCATCTAGGAAATAGGTAAATACCCTATCCCAATACTCTTTTTCAAAATTTATAGTATAAAAAGGGATACCCAGTTGTTCAGCAACCCTTCTAGCATCATTAGCATCTTCCGTTGCTGTACATACACCAAATTGGTCCTTTTCATCCCAATTCTTCATAAATAGTCCAACTACATCATATCCTGCTTCCTTGAGCAATAAAGCGGAAACGGATGAGTCCACTCCACCGCTCATACCTAGTATAACTTTTTTACCCATAAGTCTTCCTTCCTTTTAAACTTATAATACTTATAACATATATATTATACTATATAAATTCCTTTCTTTATAGTGTTTGTTAATAGTTTAAAATAATACCAAAGGCTTATGTTTGATTTGCGAAATATTTGACAAAAAACATAAGGAACGATAGAAATTCGTTCCTTATGTTAACAATTATACTATTTACTGCCTACAGCAGTAGGTTTGCTACTTCATTTTGAGAAATAGCCTTTTTCATCAGGCACTCAGTAGTTTACTTCACCTGTGTTTCTATTTATTACTATATATTCTTGGCCATTCAGGAATTTTACTTCCACCTGATCACCTCCTGAATATAGTCTGGCCAAGATATAGAAAAATATAATACAAAAGAAAAACATATTAAGAAAATCTATACATTTTTACAGCTATTTAGCCATCAAAATCAACTTTTATAAGCTTTCCTTTTTCATCTAAAGTTACTTGGGTGATCTTTACCAATTTTGGCAGGTCATCGATTTTAGCACATTCTAAAATTTGGTATACTTTTGATGTATCTTTGTTTTCTTTAAAAACCTGTCTAAGAAGCTTAAAAATAGAGTAGGGATGTTCTGGATCCTTTATACTTATAAAGGGTGTATTAGGTACAGCCATGGCTTCTGCTATCAATTTTTCAAAATCTATATCCTTTAATCCAGGGATTAAAAGATATTCTGTTTCTTTTTTTAGATCTTCAAAATCCTTTACCTGGATAGTTTTAAATTTAGCCTTAGCTGTTGCCATCAAGGTAGCCATCAATGGTCTAGTTCCCCAACCTTTATGTCCAGAAACTATTAGGGTTTCCTTCCTTTCAATGGCCTCTTCAATATAATTGGCCTGGGATTCTGTCATAAAATCTTGATCTACTAATTTTTTAAGCATTGGATTCATCTATATCACTCCTTTTAATATTTTGCTTACATTAATATAATAACCTATTTTAAATAAAACTAACGCTTGTTGTATAATTAACGAAAATTAATTTCTAAAAAATACCCTTGACCAAAATGCAAAATCATAGTATCATTTAATACAGCGGGGGGATATAGTTCAGTTGGGAGAACGCTTGACTGGCAGTCAAGAGGTCAGGGGTTCGAGTCCCCTTATCTCCACCAAAAAATAAGAGGATATTGGCCATGGGTCAATATCCTCTTTCTAAATTTACCCTATTTATTAGCTTTTCATTATTTATATACCTTTTCATATTTTCATAGGTGATCTGATACCTTCTTCTGTTAACCAGTTCTGAAGCCCAGGAATTATGAGGAGAGATGATTACATTATCCATATCCCATAAGGGGCTGTCCCCAGGTAGAGGTTCCCTTTCAAATACATCTAAGGCAGCTTTTTTGACCTTTCCCGATTTTAAATTGGAAATTAGGGCCCTTTCATCAATTATGCTACCCCGGGCTATATTTACCAGATAAACCCCATCCTTCATATTATCAAATAGGTTTTCATCTACAAGGTGGTGGGTTTTTTCGGTATAGGGGGCGGCTATCACTATTATATCCATTTGTTTAATTGCCTTTTTAATATCATCTACCTTAAAACACTGGTGGAAGTGTTTAGCCTCTTTTCCCCTAAAGTTTATTCCCAGTATATTTACTCCAAAGGCTTCCAATCTTTTGGCAGTTTCTTGGGCAATGGAGCCAGTACCTATAAAGCCCACGGTCTTTCCATAAAGCTCTAAAATAGAGGTATCCACCTTCCAGATCTTTTCTTTTTGCTTATCATAGAATTCCCTGCTATTTTTAAGCATTTCCAATATCTTTAGCACTGTCCATTCGGCTATTGGTATACTATATCCTCCCCTATTATTGGTAAGGATTATATTTCTATCTAGTATCTTGTTCTTATCAACCTGATCTATGCCTGCACTTAGCAGCTGGATCCATTTTAAGTTTGTAAACTTATCCATATCTATTTTATTGAAGGGATTGAAGCATACCATTACATCTATATCCTCTATATTTTCAGCAAAATCAGCATCCCTTTCATCCTTAAATATTACTTTATAGCCTAGATTTTTAATTCTTTCAAATTCTTCATCTTTAAATTTACAGGTTATAAGAGCTTTCAAAAAACCCCTCCTTTTCTTTTTAATTACTATACCCAATTCCAGGAAACAACATCCTAGAATATATTATCACATATTTAGAAGAATAAAAGGGGCATCTCTTAGGGACATGGAATTTGTTCAGTTTTATCCATTAGGCTTTTTATCTCCCCCATCTTTAAAAGGAATGTTAGGCGGTTTATTATATTATTCCAGATTGTATAATTCAGAAGGGGAAAGGTTTATGAAAAGGTATGATCCTGAAAGGCTTGAGTTGTCAACTAGGGATCGGGTTACCAGGGCCATAATTCAGGAGGTGAAGGAAGGGGTAGCCCATTAGGTGGAGTTTATATGGATTTAACATACCATGAACCTGGATTTATCAAAAAAATGACTCCGGGCCTTTATGAGACATATGTTAATCTAGGTATTGATCCGGAAAAGGAATTAATAGAAGTTGCCCCTACTGTTCACTTCTTTATGGGAGGATTGAATATAGATACCCAATGGCAGACGGAGGTAGCTGGCTTGTTTGGTGCAGGTGAGGTTACAGGGGGAATGCATGGAGCCAATCGTCTAAGCCAGAATGCGTTGGCAGAAATATTGGTTTCCGGCTATATGGCTGGTAGGAATGCAGCTATATATTCCAAAGAAAATAAGGATGTTCATTTAAATCCTAAACTTATTGATCATGAAGTAAATATGATTCAAGAAATAATGGATCAAAAAGAGGGCCTACCTCCAAGCCAGGTTAGAAAAGAATTAAGGGATGTAATGAATACAAATGTGGGAGTTTACAGAACAGAAGAATCATTGATGGAAGGGTTAAGGAAGATAGAAAGTCTAGAAAAAACCAAGGTAAGGATTACATCCAAATCAAAATATATGAATAGGGAATTGCTTGAGGCAATAGAGAATAAAAATATGTTTACAACGGCTAAAACTGTAATCCTATCTGCCCTTGAAAGGAAAGAGAGTAGAGGTGCCCACTTTAGAAGTGACTATCCAGAAACGGATAATGAGAATTATTTGGTTAATATAATTGTAAGGAAGAATAAGGATGAATTTATTATTGATAAGGAGCCTGTAAGCTTAGAAGTATTGGGATTGGAGGTGGAGTAATGAAGGAGATAGTTAAGATTTTAAGATACAATCCTCAGGTGGATGAGAAACCTTATTATCAAGAATTTGAATATGAATATAGGGAAGGGATGACCCTTTTAGATGTTTTAAACTATATTTATGAAAAAGTAGATCCAACATTAAGCTATTCTTATTGTTGTAGAAATGGCCACTGTGGTCTATGTGGGGTGACTGTTAATGGGAAAGCAGTTTTGGCGTGTAAAACTCCAGCATCTCCTAATTCTGTAATAGAGCCATTGAAAAACATAGGCATTGTAAAGGATTTGGTTATAGATAGGGATGAGTATGAAAGAAAACTTCCAAAACTTAGGCTTTTCCTGGAAAGGCAATGGGGACCTGACTATGAACCTGAAAAAATTGGTATGGTAGAATTTGAAAAATTTAAGGTAGCTAGCAGATGCGTCCAATGCCTATGTTGTGTGTCTGTATGCCCTGAATATAGAAAAAACCCCCACCTATTTGATGGACCCATGGCCTATGTGCTAGAAGCAAGGCATTACTATGACCCAAGGGATGAATTAAATAGGTCTATTATATTTTTTAATAGCCAAGGAATTGAAAGATGTACAGAATGTGGATTATGTTCCAAGGTGTGTGTCCACAAAGTAGATCCGGCAGGTATTATAAAGAGCATAAAAAATGCTAATAAATAGGAGGTGAATCAAGTGTCTAATAAAACTCAAAGCCAAAAATTAAGCAGTTTAATTTTTACCTTTGCAGGATTGACCTTAAGTGTAACTGCTTTTCTTGTAGGAAGTAATGTGGGAATGAATTTACCTTTGTCAAAGGGAGTTGTTGCAATTATATTGGGTAATATGATACTTGCTACCTATTCAGGCTTAATAGGGGCCATTGGTTGTAAAACAAGGGAATCAAGTACCATGATCTTTAGGCCTGTATTTGGTACCCATGGCCAAATAATATCATCTATTATAGTTGTAGTCTTTTTAATGGGTTTTGTGGCAGTTTATTCTTCTATGATAGGAGTTTTAGTTAGCACACTATTTCCCTCCATACCACCCTATATAGGCAATTTGGTTTTCGTAGCCTGTATTTGTACTTCTACAATCAAAGGGTTTACTGGAATGAGCAAGCTGAGCAAGGTAGGGGTCCCATTGTTAGGAGCATTTGTTGTTTATGGGCTAATTCAGGTGAATTTAAATATGGGCTTATCAGCTGTTTTTGAAGCAATGCCTACGGGCACCTTGGCCTTTGGACTAATAATATCCCAAGTAGTTTCCGTTTGGACTTCAGCCTCTACCTTTAGTTCAGATTTGACTAGGTTTGCTGAAAATACCAAACATGTCTTTATAACTACCTTTACAGCCTTTAGCCTAACTGCCTTGCTTGAAATAATAGGTTTGGTTCTTGCCCTTGGAACGGGAGAAGCAGATCTAGTTAAAATACTTTCAAATCTGAATATGGTTGTGCCAGCCTTATTTATATATTTGCTTTTAATGTGGACTTCTGGACAAAGCCTTTTATATTCCTTTGCCCTTGCTTTTGATAATATTTATAAACTCATTGCTAAGAAGGAAAAAGGATTTTCTATATCAATTTGGGTTGGGATTGGAAGTGGAATCGCCTTTATTCTTTCGGTAATAATGACAGCTTATGGCTTAACCCCCTCCTTTAATGCATTCCTATTAACTATAGGCATTGCAATACCAGCCATTGGAGGCATATTAATTTCCCACTATTATATTGTAAACAGGGATATGGATAATGTTTTTGAAAACATGCCTACCCTTAGGCCTTATGCCTTTGTAGCCTGGATTTGTGGGATACTGGTTGCAAAGTATGTCATTTGGGGGATACCCGCCCTCAATGGCATGCTGGCTGCCTTGATTGCCTATGCCATATTATCCCTAGCTATCTCTAAAAAAGCTGCCATTTAATTATAAGGAGCATAATGATTTAGTAAATTTCATATAAATATTCAACTACTATTTTAACAAAAAGGACTTTCTTCCATTAATGGGCTTAAGTGATAGTAAAATTGTTCTTGGGAGAAAAGCCCTTGATTATATATAAATTTTCCAATAGAATGAATCTAAATAAGGAATAAGAGGTGGATTATGGGAAAATATTATTATGCAGTAAAATGTGGCAGGAAAATAGGCATATATGAGACCTGGGCTGAATGTGAGGCTCAGGTAAAGGGCTATTCCGGGGCCCTATACAAAAAGTTTCTTACCTATGAAGAAGCTTTGGATTACATATATGGTAGTGAAAAAGCTGATTATAAAAGGGATTTGGAAAAGATAAATCCCAATGAGATGGTAGCCTATGTAGATGGCAGTTTTGATGAAAGTAAAGGCTATTATGGCTATGGGTTGGTTATATTTACCCACAAAGGTAAGGAAAGCCTTTCAGGAAAGGATAATAAGGAAGAAATGAAGGATATGCGCAATGGGGCTGGGGAGATAAGGGGTGCCATGGAGGCAATGAAGGAGGCCTTGGCCAGGGGAAAGGATACCCTATACCTATATTATGATTATATGGGCATAGAAAAGTGGGCTACTGGAAAATGGAAGACCAATAAATATGGTACTAAGGAATATAAGGAATTCTATGACTCTATAAGGGATAGGTTAAGGGTTGTATTCATAAAGGTAAAGGCCCACTCAGGGGATGAATATAATGAGGAAGCCGATCTTTTGGCAAAGGAGGTTTTAGGTTTAAAATAACAGGGTCTTTAAGACCCTGTTATTAATCGATTTGTATGACGGGTATATTATTACTCTCTAATAATTCTAGGGCATAATCATCAATCCTATAGGCGTGTTTATAATATATCCTTTTAATCCCAGCCTGGATTAATGCCTTAGTACAGTTTAGGCAGGGAAAATGGGTAACATAGACGGTGCAGTTTTTTACTGAAATTCCTTCCTTTGCACAATACAAAAGGGCGTTCATTTCAGCATGTATGGTTGCTATACAATGGCCATCCCTCATAACATGTCCCACATCATTGCAATGGGGGTTTCCCGATATGGAACCATTATAACCGGTGGATACTATCCTATTATCATCGTTTACTATTAAACAGCCTACTTCTGCCCTATCACAGGTGGAACGGCTTGCTACAATTTCAGCTATTTCCATAAAATACTCATTCCAGGATTTTCTCTTGCTCATCTATTTCTCCCCTTTTCTATAGTGTAAATTTCCCTAAACTGAAGTCAGTATATAGATATATAGATATTAATATAATATAATATAATTGCTAGAAATTTCAACTAGAGTCACTCTATTACTTTGAAACAAGGAGGGATGCCTATGCGGTATCTGGTAAGGGAAAAGATATTCACCATTTCAGATAGATTCCATATAGAGGATGAAAATGGTCGTCCTCGATTTGAGGTGGTGGGAAGGATATTCTCTTTAGGAAACAAATTAAATCTATACGATATGGATGGAAGGGAGCTTATCTATATTGAACAAAAGCTATTTAGATTGTTGCCAGAGTATTTAATTTATAGGGAAGGAAAAGAAATAGGAAAGATTAAACAAGAATTTACATTTTTCAAACCCAGATTTCATATAGATAGTATTTATGGCAATTTTACCCTGGAGGGGGATGTATTCCACCATAATTTCAATATTTTGAAAAATGGAAGAGCTGTGGCCTGGATTAGCAAAAGATGGATCTCCCTTTCCGATACCTATTCGGTGGATATTGAAGAAGGGGAAGATGATGCCTTTATATTGGCTATAGTTATAAGCTTGGATCAGATATTTTATGATGGAAATAGGAATAAATAAAAGGCTGGCCGACATAAATTTTAAACAGAAGAGGCGGTGTTTAGATGGGCATAAATGAACAGATGGATATATTGGTTCAAATGGTAAGGCAGGATAGTATACCTGCCCTAGGATGTACTGAGCCGGTAGCTGTAGCCTATGCAGCAGCAGTGGCCAATAAATATATAACAGCAGATATAGATGATATGGAGATAATAGTGAGCAAGAATATATATAAAAATGGTAAATCTGTTATAATTCCTAATACCAATGAATGGGGTTTAGACCTGGCAGGTGCTTTAGGTTTACTGGGAGGCAATTCTGAAGATGGATTTATGGTATTGAAAAATATTGATAAAGATACCATTGAAGGGGCCCGTAATATGATTCAAGGGGGGAAGGTTCATGTCAAATATTTGGACAATTCCCCAGATATATATGTATATATAAAGGCAAATAGCCCTAAGGAAAGGGTGGAAGTAGAGTTAAGGGATAATCACACATACATAGATAGGATTAAGGTCAATGGAGAGACGGTTTACAGGGGGCATTTGGTCATTGAGGAAAGTACTTCTACAGATTTTTTAAAGGAGATGACCTTTAAGGAGATTAGACAAATCTGTCAAATGGTGGATTTGGAGGAATTGGCCTTTATAGAGGAAGGTATTGAGATGAACAAGAGGGCTGCAGAAATGGGAATGAGGGATGATAAGGGTTTAGGGATTGGCAGAGCTTATAAAAAGATGCAGAGGGAAGGGAAACTGTCCAATGATGCAGCTACTCAAGCTAGAATATTAACTGCAGCCTCGGCGGATATGAGGATGAGTGGGGGAGATTGCCCCATAATGACCAGTGCCGGTAGTGGAAATCAGGGGTTGGGAGTAATTCTACCCCTTGTAGTTGTGGCTGAGGAGCATAAGGTGGAAAGGGAAAAGCTGATAAGGGCCATTTTCTTTGCCCATATTATAAATAAGTATGTAAAGATTCATACGGGCAAGCTATCCGCCATGTGTGGCTGTGCCATAGCTGCTGGAATTGGAGCCAGTGCAGGGATCTCCTGGATACTAGGGGGAGATGATGAAGAGATCCAGGGGGCATGTCAAAATATGCTATCCAATTTAACTGGTATGATATGTGATGGAGCCAAGGAAACCTGTGCCCTTAAACTATCTACTTCCGCAGGGGAAACTGTATTATCTGCCTATTTAGCCCAGGAGGGGGTAATTGTTAGGTCCAATGTGGGCATAATAGGGGATTCCATAGAAGAGACCATAAAGAATGTGGGACTTTTATGCAGGGAAGGACTAATCCATGCAGACTCTGTAATAGTAGATATGATTCAGTGATGGAGGGGCTATTAAAAATATAATAAAAATTTATAAAAATTAGTTGCTATTTATTAGTATACAGGTTATAATAGAGTGTAACTTTAATTCGCAGGAATGCAACAGCTTCAATTTATATGTAGCAATTCAAAGGGTTAAAGAAATAAGATTTATAGAGTAATATCTCCAAATCTTTATTTCTTTCCAAGGTTCTGGGAATTAAAGGGAATAAATATTTGGAGGTAGTAAAATGAAAAACGGTATTGTAAAATGGTTTGATTCACAAAAAGGCTTTGGATTCATTCAAACAGAGGAAGGAAAGGATGTATTCGTACACTTTTCACAAATCAATAAAGCAGGATTCAAAACCTTGGAGGAAGGCGAAGAGGTAACTTTCAAAATAGTTGAAGGGCAAAAAGGCCCCCAAGCAGCAGAAGTTACTCCTGTTAGATAAGAAACCGAATTTAAGGGGCTGTTTCAAAATAGAAAACCCTTAAAAGAAAAACAGGTCAGAGAGCGCTAGCTCAAAGACCTGTTTTTTAGTATAATTTAACTACCATGAAAAACTATACTAAAATAAATCATAAATCAAAAATCAAAAAAATGC
>JAAYEM010000024.1 GCA_012728725.1 Tissierellia bacterium
AAATGCAAGCAAAAATTTAGTTAAATTAGCCATATAATTGGCATATTCGGGGATGGAACAGCCCTTTGAGCGTGGGGAATCTGGTAGCAAAAGCTACCTTGACCACGAAGCCACCCACCTCTATAGGTGGTGGTAGTTCACAAATATGCTCCACAAAATCCCCCCTCACAATAGATTTTGATTGATGACAAACCCCTTATGTGATATGTTATAATTAATTATATAATTATATTAAGGAAAGATTAGTGAATAATTGTAAAATAAGATGCCTATTTTGGTATGCAATTGCCTAATATTTTCAAGAGGTGGGAATATATGTTGGTAAAGGACCTATTTATTTTAAACAAAGATTTCAGAAAATTTAAACTACTGGCAGGGGAAAAGGGATTAAACAACAGGATAGAAAATGTGGATATTATGGAAGTGCCCGACGGCATATACTGGGTAAGACCAGGAGATTTTATCATTACTACAGGCTACTCCATTAAAAAGGGGGACACCTTCCTAGAATACATTGTCAAGACCATGATAAATAGAAAAGTTGCTGCCTTAGGCATTAAGGTAGGAAGGTTCATACAGGAGATACCAAAGGATATACTGGATATTGCCGATAAAAATGATTTTCCCATTATACAAATACCCTCCACTACCAGTTATGCCAGTATAATAAGGCCAATACTTACCAGGTTGGAAAATCAGGATAGCTATGATTTACACCTGATTAAGGAAGTTAAAAAGGATTTAAAGGATTTAATGGAAAAAGAGGGGGAAATTTCAGATATTATGGACCTAATATCCCAGTATATAGGATGTGAAACCTACTTATATCTAGATAGGGATTTAAATATAAGGAATGAATACAATGATATTCTAGGCCTAAACGCAAAGAGGGTAATAGAGAATAATTTAGCTGAAATATATGCTTCTAAGGGATACATAAGTTTGGAAGAGGGGAATAATAATTATACCATTTTTAAGATAGAGGGGATGGATACCATCCTAGCCTTTCTCTGCATCATAATGGACAAGGGTAAAAAATTGACTAGAACCGATGAGTATATAATTGAAGAGGTAATCCCCATTATAGCCATTACACTCCTTTCCTATTCAAACAAGGCCATATTCGATAATATAAATATTAACGATTTTTATTTCAATGTTTTAGAAGGTAGGTACATCAATAATGAATTTAAACTCCAGGAAGAAGCCTCCTATTTGGATATAGATATTAACAGCTGTAGAATCGTATGGATTCTGGATTTTTCAATTATGGATCCAGATAAGTATAAAGAATTGGAAAACAGGGTATTACATATTATGAAGATGGAAAACTGTTCATATTTTTATCAAAAACACAATAAGAGGCTAGTATTTATAATGGAGCTAGATGCACCACCAGAGGATATAAGGATATTGGAAGGCTTTTTCAAAGGCATACTAATTGAGCTAAAAAGTATATTTGCAGACCAAGTATTTAACATAGGGGTAAGTAAAATATGTAACAACTTAAAATACCTCAACTATGCCTATGAGGAGGCAGACTTTTCACTAAAGATAGGTAAAAAACTTGATTTTGGTAAAATGCTATTCTTTTATGATGATTACATGATATATCACCTCCTCTGTGAAATAGGGGATCACCCAGCCCTGTTAAAAATCTATAGGAATACGGTAAAAAGGTTAATAGACCACGATAATAAATACAATTCAGAACTATTACATACTGTAAAGGTATTTATAGATAATGATTTTAATATCAACCAGGCAGCAGAAAAACTATTCATCCATAGGAATACCCTTTATAAGAGGATAGAAAAAATTAATACAATACTAGATTTTGATATAAATAAATCGGAAAACAGGCTCCTTTTACAGATAGCCCTTAAATTTAATGAGATATTGGACAAGCAATAGATAAGGATGTGAAAATGAACATCCTTATTAATAGAATTATGTAAAAATTCACACGATTAAAGCTAGTATATATATGTTATACTAGCTTTAACCCTTTATTGTGAAAATATACAGTTCTTTATCCAGTTATAATCGAAGTTGTATGCCCTTCAGTTTGGACAAGCCCATTAAGTTTCCCAGAAATTATAAGCCATATCTATAATAAAACCCAGGGAGGTGGATATCCTAAAGTAGATAAGTATATTATATAACCATTTTCAGGACTAATAATCTAATTTATGGGGAGGGTTAAAATGGAAAACAATGTTAAAAAACGACACCCAAGAGCCTTAGACCCGGGAATTTTGATAGTCAATATAATCACTTCGGTACTAGGGGTTATCATCGGAATGGAATTAATAGTCAGAATAGGTATAAGTACTAATACATCAATAATTGGAGCCCTAGTTGCAATACTTATTTCTTATATTCCTTTAAAGATTTTTCAGCCCTTTAAAAGTATTTATGCCCAAAATATGATCCAGACTAATATTTCAGGGGCTACTTTTTCTGCAGCCAATAGTATGTTGCTGCCTATAGGTATACCCTATGTAATAGGTAGGCCTGATCTGGTAACGCCCATGTTGATTGGGGTAATATTAGCAACCATAGTAGACGGTACCCTTATATATAAATGCTTTGATACTGAAATGTTCCCCGCATCAGATCCTTGGCCGCCAGGAATAGCCACTGCAGAAACCATATTAGCCATCAAGAATAAGGGTAAGGATGCAGTCCTATTACTGGTAGGAGCCATTGGAGGAGTAATTGGTAAGATGCTTGGCATTCCTACAGACCTATTTGGTGTTTCTTGGATTGGAGATATGTGGGCTTTAGGGGCCTTTGGAGTAGGTGCCCTCTTTATAGGCATAGTGCCTAAGATGACAAATATAGATTTTCAATCCATTTACCTACCTCACGGGATCATGATTGGTGCAGGCTTGGTTGCTCTAATCCAAGTAATTGTTGCCTTAACCAAGAAGGAAGAGGAAAGAGGGGGAACCAGTGCTGCTGGAAGATTTACCACCAGCATGGAATCCATGAGAAAATCTTTAGGTGGAGGCTTTATTGCCTATATAGTAATAGCCATACTTATAGCCCTTATGGGTGGCCTTATGTCAGATATGTCACCTTTAAAACTGATAGTTTGGATAGTATTTGCCGCCTTTGCAGCCATTGCATCAGAGCTAATAGTAGGTATGGCAGCTATGCACTCAGGTTGGTTCCCAGGCTTTGCTACAGCCTTGATATTCCTAATAATAGGTATGCTAATGGGATTCCCACCAATGGCATTAGCTTTATTGGTAGGTTATACAGCTGCAACTGGTCCAGCCTTTGCCGATATGGGATATGACCTAAAGGCCGGTTGGATCCTAAGGGGAAGGGGAGAAGATCCTGAATTTGAAGTTGAGGGAAGAAAGCAACAATATATAGCAGAAGTTATCTCCTTTGTTATAGCTGGTATAATGGTGGCACTATTGCACAATAACTATTTCTCCCAAGGCCTATTTGCACCAGTTAACCATACCTATAAGGTTACCATAGAGGCAGGAGCCAGCCCAGAGGTTGCCAAGTACTTAATAATGTTTGCAATACCAGGGGCCATAATCCAGTTTGTAGGTGGTCCTGCTAAGCAGCTGGGAGTATTATTTGCAACAGGATTACTTGTAGGTAATACCTTAACAGGAGTAACAGTACTTGTTGCCTTAGCCATAAGGGGAGTCCTAGTAAGGAGTAAGGGAGAGACAGCCCAAACTGTTCTATATGTACTTGGTGCTGGATTTATAACTGGATCTGCACTGTATAGTTTCTTCACATCCACATTACAGCTAGCTAAGAAGAGTTAGATAGATTTAATATTTAGACATAAATATTAGCGTAAGGGGGAGATATAGTGGAATATCCAATTGGAGTTGAGATGACGGAAAATTATCTGTCCTTTGAAACAGCAAAGGCCGCTATGAAACTGGTAAAGGATATTATGCTGGTAAAGGAGGGGGAAAATGTAGTAATAACCGTAGATACTTCCTCGGACATGAGGGTAGCTGAGGCAGTAGCTGAGGCAGCCTATGCACTGGGAGCAAACCCTGTAATAATCCTTTATCATAGTACTGAAAAGGCCTTCCATGAACCACCAAAGCCTGTAGCAGAAGCGGTATCAGAAGTGGATGTTTGGATTGAGCTGGCTTACTACTGTGTAATGCATTCACCAGCCTTCCAACGTTCCATAGCCAATGGGGCCAGATATACATGCCTAACTGGTATGGACGTAATAATGCTGACCAACACCATAGGAAAGGTTAAATACGATGTATTAGTGGAATTTGGTGAGTATTTGACCCAATTGATCCAGGATAGTGATGAAGTCATCATCAAATGCAAGAATGGAAGCAATCTTAAGGCTTATAACAGGGGCAGGAGGGTTAAGCATTCAGGACAGCTGGCAACTAGGAAGGGTTATCCTATCATGCTAGGAGGGCAGGTAAGCTGGTGCCCTGTAGAGGAGACCATCAACGGAACCCTGGTATTCGATGCAGCCGTATTCCCACCAGCTGAACTGGGCAAATTAAGTGAAAAGATAAAGTTAACCATAAAAGATGGAGTTATAACTGATATTGAAGGTGGCAGGGAAGCTGAGATATTTAAGAATTGGTTAGAAAGCTTTGACGATCCCAATATGTTTAGACTAGCCCATTATTCCCTAGGCTTTAATCCAGGAGTAACCAAGGCTACAGGGAGAATTGTGGAAGATGAAAGGATATTTGGCTGTATAGAATTTGGTTTTGGTAGCCAAGGGGAGAGTATAATGGGAGCCTTTTGGGATGCTGCCTCCCATACCGATGGAGTGGTTTCAAAACCAACCATAATATTAGATGGCAAGGTATTTGAGGAAGATGGAATATACTTAGATGAAAAGGCCAGAGATTTTTGTAGGCGTTTAGGAGTACCAGGTTATTAGAAATCAGTAAAGAGGGGGTATGATGATGGAATATCCAATTGGAGTGGAAATGACCAAGGATTATCTATCCTATGAATTGAGCAAGGCTGCTATGAAACTGGTAAGGGATGTAATGTTGGTAAAAGAAGGGGAAAATGTAGTTATAAATGCAGACTCCTCTTCTGATAGAAGGCTTGTAGAGGCAGTTGCAAAGGCAGTATATACCTTAGATGCCAATCCCGTTGTTCTCTATTATCCTACATCCCCCGTTGCCTATACGGAGCCCATTAAACCCATAGGGAATGCTGTAGCTTCAGCAGATGTGTGGATAGAATTTGCCTACTCATCCATTATGCTCTCTGAATCCTTCCAAAGGGCTCTAGATAATGGGTGTAGATACATCAATTTAACTGGTATGGATGTAATAATGGCTGTAAACTGCATTGGCAGGGTAGACTATATGACCATGGTGGAATTGGGAGAAACCCTTAAGAGGATAATATATGAAGCCGATGAGGTAATAATTAAGGATAAAAATGGTACCAATCTAAAGGCTTACAATAGGGGGAGAGAGATTAGGCACTCTGGACAGCTGGCTACCCAAAAAGGTTATCCAATAATGCTGGGAGGCCAAATCAGCTGGTGTCCCATAGAGGAGACCATCAACGGGACCCTGGTATTTGATACGGCGGTATTTCCTCCAGCAGAATTAGGTTTAATTTCCAGCAATATAATCCTTACCCTAGAGGAAGGGGTAATCACCAATATTGAAGGGGGCAAGGATGCAGAAGTATTTAAGAACTGGCTAGAAAGCTTTAACGATCCTAATATGTTTAGGCTAGCCCACTATTCCCTAGGCTTCAATCCTGGTGTAACTAAGGCAACAGGAAGAATTGTGGAGGATGAAAGGATATTTGGCTGTATGGAATTTGGTATAGGAAGTCAGGGTAAGGCCATAAAGGGTAAATTCTGGACAGCTGCATCCCACACTGATGGGGTTGTATCCAAACCCACCATCATACTGGATGGGGAGCCCCTAGAAGAGGATGGAAAATATGTCCATCCAGAAGTAGTTGAATTATGTAAAAAGTTAGGGGTAGCAGGATATTAATTTAATAGTCAATAGAGATAGCAAGGGGTATTTACCCTTTGCTATTTTAAATAGAAGGGGAGGCGTGCTATGGCGGATAGATTAAATTCTGAAAAGGTTTTAGATTATTTTAAGGAAATTTCAAAGATTCCTCGGGAAACTGGCAAGGAAAAAGAGATAAGCGACTTCCTTGTAAACTTTGCCAGGGAGAGGAATCTAGAGGTAGTACAGGATGAGGTATACAATGTGGTAATAAAGAAGAAATCTACCATAGAGAATTATAATGGCCCAGCAGTTATACTACAGGGCCATATGGACATGGTCTATGAAAAGGATCCAGATAGCCATCACAAATATGAGGATGGAATAGAGGTAATAGAAAGGGATGGATACCTATACGGAAATAAGACCACCCTGGGGGCAGATAATGGAATAGCCCTGGCCTACTTTTTAGCCCTTATGGATAATGATGGGATCAAACATCCTGATTTAGAGATAGTCATCACCACCCAGGAGGAAGCAGGCTTAGTGGGAGCCCAGAAGCTGGATATGAGTGGTCTAAAGGGGAAATATTTAATCAATCTAGATGCAGAAGAGGAAGGGGTCTTTTTCACCAGCTGTGCTGGAGGAATAAGGAATTACGTCCACATCCCCACCAATAGGCAGGCAATAAAGGGCTATATACCCCTATCCATTACCATCCATGGACTTAAGGGAGGCCATTCTGGATTGGAGATAGACCAGGAAAGGGCCAATGCAATAAAACTACTGGGAAGGCTTTTATATGGAATCAATGATGAAGACATATATCTACTATCCATAGAGGCTCCTGGAAAGGCCAATGCAATTTCACCAATTTCCAAGGCCACCCTTATGATAAAGGAAAATAAGAGGGAAAAGATTATTTCAAGGATCAGGGAGCTTGAAAAGGTATTCCAAAATGAATTTAAACTTACAGACAAGATATCCATAGATATAGTCAGTGAAAAGCCGGCAGCAGATATATACAATGTATACACCCAGGAGTGTAAGGACAATATAATCAATATTCTAATGCTCATGCCCCATGGGGTAATAAACAAAAGCATGGCCATACCAGGCCTGGTTCAAACCTCAATCAATATTGGCTCCATTGAAGAAGGGGAGGATAAAATTTCCATACTAAGTTCCATAAGAAGCTCTGTAGCCAGTCAGAAATACAATTTGGTAGATGTGATAACCATAATAGCCAATACCTTTGGTGGGGAAGCTGAATTTTTCAACGATTATCCTGAGTGGGAGTATAAGCCGGAATCAAGGCTTAGGGAGCTGGTTAAGGAGGTATATGAGGAAAACTTCAATAGGCAAGCCAAGATGACTGCCATCCATGCCGGATTGGAATGTGGCTATTTTGCCAATAAATTGAAGGATGTGGACATTATCTCCTTGGGTCCAGATACCTTTGAGGTCCATACCACCAAGGAACATGTAAGCATAGAGTCGGTGAAAAATGTCTGGCTGTTCCTGGTAAAACTACTGGAGAGAATTGGAGAAGAAGGATAAAGGGGGTGGAATGTGTGAAAAAGGTTTATAATGTTGGCCTAATTAGGGTGGTTACCCTCACCGATGAAAAATTGCTAAACCTCCATGGGGACCTAATAGAAAAGTATTACCCCATGCTTAAAGTAACCTCCAAGTGTATCCCTGACCAACCCTATGGAATCCATGATGATGAAACGGAAGAGGTTGCAGTGCCTAAAATAATAGAATTGGCTAAAGAGTGGAAGGATATAGATGCCCTAATAATCAGCTGTGCAGGGGATCCGGCTGTTAAGGAATTAAGGGAGATTCTAGACATACCTGTAATAGGGGCTGGAGAAAGCACAGCCCTTCTTGCCAAAAGGTATGGAAGGGTATTTGGAGTTCTAGGGATTACAGAGGAGGCTCCTAGGGCCTATAGGGAAATATTAGGGGATGACAATATAGTTGGTAGTGCTGATGTTCCAGGAATAGTATCCACCATAGATTTAATGGAGGAGACAGGCAGGGAAAAGGTGATCCATAAGGCTTTGGAACTAAAAAAATTGGGAGCTCAGGTAATTCCTCTGGCCTGTACTGGAATGGCCACCATTGGAATAGCCAAGGAATTGGAGGAGGTTTGCAAAATCCCTGTTATAGACCCGGTTATTGCAGAAGGTTTATTTACCTATTATGAGTGTATAAGGAAGCAATATTGAAAGTGGAGGTGAGAGGATGAAACTGGATAAGGAGCTATTGGAATTTGCCCTTGTAGGAGGAACCATCCTGGGAGGAGGGGGAGGAGGTTCTTCTGAAGCGGGCAGGATAATTGGTAATATTGCCTTAAGTTATGGGGATGTGGAGCTGGTGGATATAGATGATATAGGGGAGGATACCCTGATAGTTACCGCTTCAGCTGTAGGGGCACCGGCTGCCAAGGACCAATATGTAAGGCCTAAGGATTATGTAAGGACCATAGAGATAATAGAACAAAATACCGGCCTAAGGGTTGGAGGCATAATCACCAATGAAAATGGAGGCACTGCCACAGTTAATGGCTGGATCCAATCGGCCATACTAGGCATTCCCCTCATAGATGCCCCTTGTAATGGCAGGGCCCATCCTACAGGCACCATGGGCAGCATGGGACTTAACAATGTGGCCGGTTTTATATCCTACCAGGCCTATGCTGGAGGAAATCCAGAATTAGGCAATAGGATAGAAGGATTTGTCTGTGGGGATTTAAAGAAGACCTCAGCCATGGTAAGGCAGGCAGCTGTCCATGCTGGAGGCTTGGTTGCAGTAGCTAGAAATCTAGTGGAGGCTAGATATGTAAAGGAAAATGGAGCTGTAGGGGGAATCAGCCATGCCATAGAGACGGGAAGGAGCTTTTATGAAGGCCTTAAGGATTCTCCCAAGGCAGCTATAGAATCCCTTGTAGCTTTTTTGAAGGGGGAAATAATTGCAGAGGGAATAGTATCTGAATATGAAATAGTTACAGAGGGAGGATTTGATGTTGGAAGGGTGGTAGTAGACGATGTGGAGATGACCTTCTGGAATGAATACATGACCCTAGAACAAAAGGGTAAAAGGCTTTACACCTTCCCAGACCTAATCATGACCCTGGACAGGGATACAGGATTCCCTATAACCAGTGCAGAGCTGGATAAGGGCAAAAATATTGTAATAATGGCAACTAATAAGGAGAACCTAAAGCTAGGAGCTGGAATGAGGGATCTAAAACTTCTTGAGGAAATTGAGCCTATAGTGAATAAAAAAATATTGGAATACCTTTAAGGAGGGAGAACTATGCTATTGAGGCAGATTTTAGAGATATATGAATATGTGGATTCTGCCTATGCCAATGGGGAGGAGATAAAGAAGTATATGGAATCCCTAGGGGCGGAATATGTGGAAGTAAAAACCATTACAGGAGAAAAGGGTAAGACGGATTTTGTCAGGATTAAGATTCCAGGTCTCAAGGGAAAGACTAAGGGAATGGATGCACCTACCCTGGGAGTTCTAGGCAGATTAGGGGGAATAGGGGCCAGGCCTGAAATGATTGGTATGGTCTCCGATGCCGATGGGGCTGTAGTTGCCCTGGCTGTGGCTGCCAAGATACTGGATATGAGAAATAAGGGAGATTATCTAGATGGAGACGTTATAATATCTACCCACATTTGTCCTGATGCACCTACCCAACCCCATAAACCGGTACCCTTCATGGGTTCCCCTGTAGACATGGCTACAGTCAACCGGGAGGAAGTTAGTGGAGAATTGGATGCCATATTATCCATAGACACCACCAAGGGCAACAGGGTAATCAACCACAGAGGCTTTGCCATATCCCCTACCGTTAAAGAGGGATACATTTTAAAGGTTAGCGACCACCTACTGGACATTATGGAGATAACTACAGGAAAGCTGCCTGTTGTATTTCCAATTACCACCCAGGATATTACCCCCTATGGAAATGATGTCTACCATATAAATAGCATATTGCAGCCTGCTACTGCAACGGATGCTCCCGTGGTTGGGATTGCCATAACTGCAGAGGTTCCTGTACCAGGCTGCGCAACTGGAGCCAGCCATCCCTTTGATTTGGAACAGGCAGCCAGATTCACCCTGGAAGTGGCCAAGGCCTTTGGCAGGGGGGACTGTAAATTTTATGATGAAGAGGAGTTTAGTAGATTGAAAAAACTGTATGGCAGCATGAAGCATTTGCAAAGTCTGGGGAAAGAGGAGAAGTAATATGAAGAGGAAGTTAGGAGTTATAACCATTGGCCAATCCCCCAGGGATGATGTAGTGCCGGAAATGGTAGAGTTTTTAGGTAAGGGTGTGGAAATAGTTCAGGCAGGGGCCCTAGATGGGTTAACCTATGAGGAAATACTGGACTTTAAGCCGGACAAGGATGATTATGTGCTGGTTTCAAGGCTTAGGGACGGAAGAAGTGTAAAGTTTGCTGAAAGGTATATACTGCCCCGGCTACAAGACTGTATTGACAAATTAGAAGCTGCCGGAGTAGATGTAATACTATTTATATGTACTGGTGAGTTCCCAGATACATTCACCTCCTCCAAACCCCTTCTATATCCCCAGAGGATATTACACGGGGTAGCCCCCAATTTGATCTATAAGGGGAAACTGGCTGTAATCACTCCCGATGCAGACCAAATAGCCCAAAGCCATAAAAAGTGGAGTGAAACTGGTGCCCAAGTGGTAGTGGTAAATGCTTCCCCTTATGGGGAGGAGGATGAACTAAATGGGGCCGTAGAGAAACTAAATAAGGAGGAAAATATAGACCTAATAGTAATGGACTGTATAGGCTATACCCAAAATATGAAGGAAAGGGTAGCCAAGGGAACGGGGAAACCGGTAGTACTGGCCAGGACCATAGTAGCCCGGGTGGTAGGAGAACTACTAGATCTATAATCCATGATGGGGTGATATTTTGGATAGGATACAGGTTACATTGACGGTGGAAGAAGGAAAGGAGATAATAGCTCTAGGGATCTTAAAGCATCCAGGGCTGATCAACAGTTTGGAAAAGGGTAAGGTGCTATTTAAGGGAGGCACTACCGTTTCAAGGATTACTGAAAAACTATTGGGGCTTCCATTAAGGATTAGCGGCAGAATTACAAAAAGGGGCACAGTGGCCAGCCTGAAAACAGTAGAAGGCCCCCATTCCATCATAGTCCATCAGGGTATTTGGAAAAATGTAGATGAAAGCATGGTGGAGGAAGTCCAGAAGTTTGGCAGAAATGATTTAATAGTATGTGGTGCCAATGCCTTTGATGCCAATGGCAGGGCAGCCCTCATGGCTGGAAGCAGCGGCGGTGGAATAGTGGGACAATCCATAAGCGCCTGGTATTCGGAAGGGGCTCAGATTCTCATTCCCGTTGGAATTGAAAAGATGATCCCTGGCAATTTAGATGAGATAATAAGAAAGTGTGGAAGAAGGGGCAAATCCCTATCCTGGGGAATGGCGGTAGGCCTCATCCCCCTATATGGAGAGATATTCACAGAGGTGGAGGCCATAAAGAGATTAGCTCATGTGGACTGTTTTCCTATAGGAGCAGGAGGGCTAGGCCAGGCCCAGGGCAGTATTACCCTTGAAATATGGGGAGAAGAGGGGGAATTGGATAAGATTATAGATATAGTAAAAAAGGTTAAGGATTCGGATATAGGCATTTCAGGCCTAGAGGAGTCCCTAATAGAGTGTGAAGCCATATGTGACAGCTGCAAAAGGCATATAGGCTGTGGCTACAAGGCCAGGCGGATATAGAAGCCTATCAAATCCATGATTATAGGCCCTAGGCAAGACCTAGGGCCTTTTTTATGGATAATTTTACAAAATTGAAGGAAAATTTAGGCTTATGTAGAATTATTTATGATATAATATATTGATGTATAGATGGTGTAAGGGGGTAAAGTGATGGCTGCTTTTAGAACGGATCTAGGCATCGATCTAGGAACGGCAACCACATTGGTATATGTAAAGAATAGGGGTATAGTATTAAACGAGCCCTCGGTGGTGGCCATTGATCAGAATACAAATAAATTTTTAGCTGTAGGCGAAGAGGCTAGAAGGATGTTAGGGAGAACCCCTGGAAATATAATAGCCATAAGGCCTATGAAGGATGGAGTAATTTCTAATTACCATATAACTGAAAGGATGTTAAAATATTTTATCACCAAGGCGGTAGGGAGAACCTTTTTTAAACCCAGGGTTATTGTCTGCGTTCCCAGTGGAGTGACAGAAGTGGAAAAGAGGGCAGTACTGGAGGCCAGCAACCATGCTGGAGCCAGAAAGACCTTCCTAATAGAGGAGCCTATTGCTGCAGCTATAGGTGCAGGGATAGATATAACTGAACCCAATGGGAATATGATTGTAGATATAGGCGGTGGGACTACCGATGTGGCAGTTATATCCCTAGGAGGGATAGTAATCAGCCAATCCTTAAAGATTGCAGGGGATGAGTTTGACGAATATATAACCAGATATATAAGGAAGAAGCACAATATGATGATTGGTGAAAGAAGTGCAGAGGAACTAAAGATCAGTATAGGAACGGTATATCCTAGGGAAAAAGAAGTATATATGGACGTAAGGGGAAGAAATCTTTTGACTGGCCTGCCAAGGACAGTAAAAATATCCTCCAGCGAATTGCTAGAGGCTATGGAGGAGCCTATGGATAATATAATCCAGGTCATCCATTCCGTATTAGAAAAGACACCCCCTGAGCTGGCAGCAGATATAGGAGATAGGGGCATATTTTTGACTGGTGGTGGTGCTCTAATACACGGAATAGATAAACTGATAAGGGAAAGGACGGGAATCAAGGTCAATATTGTAGAGGACCCAGTAGGTGCAGTGGCCATAGGAACAGGTAGGGCCTTAGATTGGGTCAATCTATTGGAATCAGATTCAGTAGATTCAGATGCAATTAGGACTAATATATGATTAAAGTATCCTTTCCATATGCCGATAATAGTAATTGAAATGTAATTTATTATAGGAAGGAGAATTCAGGTGAATCGAGGGCTATATATCAGTGCTACCTCATTAGCAGCCAATCAGAAGAGATTAGATGTACTGGCCAACAATTTAGCCAATGTAAATACTACAGGCTATAAGAAGGATATATCTTTATTGGAGACCTTTCCTGAAAAATTACTGTCTAAGATGAAGGGGAGCAGGCCTAGATTCAGGGGAGAAAACCAGATTACCTATGAAAGGGAAGGAGATATTCATAGGGCTAGGACTGAAAATGGATACTTTGTAATCCAAACCCCCATGGGCAATAGTTATGTGAAGGAGATAAGATTTACCATAGATGAGGAAGGATACTTAAGAACCTTTTATCAGGATGGTAGGGATGAATTAAAAACCGATTATGAAAACTACATTACCGATGGACAAGGCAATCCCATCCAAGGCCAGGAGGAAAACATAGAGGGACTATTAGAGGGAATTGTATACTATCCACCTAACCAGGTAATTGGAACTATGAATGCAGGAGTAAAGTTTCAAAAAATACTTATAGACTATTCCCCAGGCAATATAATGGAAACAGGAGGGACATTGGATTTAGCCCTAAATGGATCTGGATTCTTTAAGGTTAGTGATGAGGAAGGCAATATATACTATACCAGGGATGGTTCCTTTGCAATAAATACAGAAGGGATTCTTACCACCTTAAGGGGTGAGATAGTCCAGGGATTAGATGGACCTATCTATATTCAAGGAGGAGACATCTCCATAGATAGGAATGGAGTGGTATTGGTAGATGGCAATGGGGTAGGCACTTTAGATATAGTAGATTTGGAAAACAGGGAATTCTTAAGAAAGATTGGGGACAACCTATTTGCCATGGCTGAAGGTGTTGAGGCAGAAGAGATTCCTTTCTTAGGGGAAGTACTACAAGGTTACTTAGAAGGTTCCAATGTAAATGCCATTGAAGAGATGGTGGAGATGATAAGTTTGTTAAGGGATTTTGAAGCGGCCCAAAAGGCCATTAGGGTTCAAGATGAGATGCTGGAGAAGGCTTCAAATGAAATAGCAAGGGTATAGGAGGTTTAATATGAGAGCAATGTGGACTGCCGCTACAGGCATGAAATCACAACAGTTTAATATCGATACTATTGCCAACAACCTGTCCAATGTCAATACCACAGGCTATAAGACCCAGAGGGCTGAATTTAAGGACCTATTCTATACAAATTTAAAGAGGACCAATATAGTGGATGAAGAGGGAAGGCCAGTAAACCTAGAGGTTGGCCATGGAGTTATGCCTGTTGCCACTAAAAGGGATTTTAGGCCAGGGTCTTTTATAGAGACCAATGGCACCTTTGATTTTGCCATAGATGGAGAAGGCTTTTTTGCAGTTATGCTGCCCAATGGAGAGATTAGATATACCAGGGATGGCAGTTTTAAACTAAGCGTGGATGGGGATGAGGCCATGCTGGTAACCTCAGAAGGCTATATAGTCCTTAGCGAGGATGAGGATGAAATCTATATAGAGGCCGGTGTAACAGATATAACTGTAGATGAACTAGGATACATAACTGGACTGGATGAGGATGGAGAGCCTGTAGACCTGGGAAGGCTTGGCCTATTTAGATTTGTAAATCCTGAAGGCCTTCAATCGGAAGGATTAAACCTATACAGTGAAACGGTGGCTTCAGGGGAAGGGATACTGATAGAGGCAGAGGAGATGAATAGCAGAATAGTACAAGGCTATCTGGAAGCTTCCAATGTCCAGGTAGTAGATGAGATGGTTAAGATGATAACAGCCCAAAGGGCTTATGAGATCAATTCAAAGACCATCCAGACCTCCGATGAGATGCTGCAGATTATCAATAATCTGAAGAGGTAATGGGGTGAGCTAATGGGAATAAATGAAATCAATATGGGCCTATATTATGACCCAAAGATACTAGAGGAGAAGATAGAAAATACTGAGGATGATAAGGCCTTAAGGGAGGCCTGCAGTGAATTTGAATCCATATTCCTTGCCAAAATGTTTAAGGAGATGAGAAATACTGTTCCCCAAGGGGGATTAATAGAGAGAAGTACTGCCATGGATATATTTGAAGAGATGTATATAGATGAATTGTCTAAGGAGATTGCCAAAAAAGATGGAGGATTAGGCATTGCCCAAATGCTGTATCAGCAGTTTAAAAAGGGTTATATTAGCTGGTAGGAGGGTGATTATGGGGAAGAAAGGCTTGTCTATCCTTATTATATTTTTAATATTGTTTGGATCTGTAAATATTGGCTTTTCCCAAAATAAAAATTTATCCAGACAGGAAGTGGAAAAGCTGATAGAGGAGGTAGCCACTAAAAGGGGCATTCCCAGTGTAATCCTTAAATGTATTGCTAAATTGGAGAGCAATTTTAGGCAGTTTGATAGTAAGGGCAAGCCCTTTATAGCTGCCGGTAAATATATTGGGATTATGCAGATAAGCAAGGATGAAAAGGAGTATAACCTAGAAAGGCTTAAGTATGATCCCCTATACAACATAGAGGCGGGAGCCAACCACCTTCTAAATAAGTGGGAATGGGTTAATAGCCAAATGACCCGGATAGGCAATATGGACCCTAACATACTGGAGCACTGGTATTTTACCCTATGGGCCTATAATGGATTCCTGGAAAGGAACAATCCCAATGTCCGTCCGGGAAAGACCTATCAGGAGAGAATTATTGCCACAGCCCAGAAGGATTATAATCAAAAGATTACCCCAATAAGTAAAAAGCATATGCCCAGCAGGGGAGGATGGATTTACAGGAATAAGGATATCCCAACTCCCAAAGAATACCATGAAGGGGACATTATAAAATATGCTCCTGAGGATATAGTAAAAGCAGACACCATGGAAAAAGCAAAGGGGAAGGAGCCTTTAATCCTATACGATAAGCCTAGGGGTAAGGCCATTGGTAAGGTGAGTGATTCCTTTACCATGACCATACTAGAAGGCCCAGTACTTAATAGGGGATATTATTTCTATAAGGTAAAGGTAAATGAGGATGGAAGGACCGGTTGGGTTTATGGAAATTGGATAGTTAAGGTTCCCGTAGAAGAGGAGCCGGCTGAATATGAAGAGCTGGAGACGGGACTAGGGGCAAATGAAAATTGACCAAAAATATAATGTACATATTTTAAATACGGCCTTAGGCCGTTTTTTTGTGCCTAGTATAGGGATTTGGGATTAAATATTTTTTTACTGTCAAGAATAGTATAAGGGAGGGATTTTATGGGAAGAAGGATCTTTTATAGTTTTTTTGCAATTATACTTACCATATTAACTGTAGGATTTATTATAAAATTATAAACAGGCTTCCTTGAATTCAAGGAAGCCTGTTTTAGTATCATTAGGTCCTTAATAGGCTGAATTTATCTGGTAGCTTATATTCTTTCCATTTACTACAAATTCTATTGTCCTGATTCCTTTTAGATCTTCTTCTGTTTCAATAGATCTATTATTGAATTCAATGTATCTCACTCCATCCTTTACATCCACCTTATTAGTAGAGCCATTATAGATTACCCAGATGGATTTTCCCCTTTCAAAGGTATTTACCAAGGTCTTATGCAAAAGTTCCGCCTCCAATGGATCTGTAAATCCTCCTTGTCCCCAAATTGGAGTGTTGAGGAATAGGAAAATATGGTCTTCTGCAGCATTATTTAGCCTGTCCTGCAACCAGAGCCACTGCTGAGGATTGGTTGGTCTAAGTCCACCCTTGGCACTACTTGCATCTATTAGCATTACATTTTTATACCTATTGGTTTTAAAGGGGGTCTTTATATTGATTATCTGATCCAATTTGACAGCTTTACTTACTTCTCCATTTATTCCTCCTACAAATACTCCCAGTTCATGCTTGTTAATCCTATCTAGTATCTTATTTACAGATGCCTGTCCACCTATTTCCTTTAAATTAGCCGGTGTTCTTGTTACTATGAGAGAAAATCCATCCTCAGCCTTGTCCACTTTTGTATTTTTACTATCCCTGAAAGAGCTTGGTTCTGGCACTTCGATATTTTCGTAGGATACTGGATAGTGGGCCATTAAATTATCTATTAGTATCTCTCCAGCATATTTTTTATTTGCATCTATTTCTACCACATAGATCCTTTCCAGTATAATGGGATAAGCTATATCTGAAGGTATATTGGCTTCTACCAGCTGCCACTGGGTTGTAGTTAAAGACCTAGCAAAATCTATGGTATGTCTATTGCCATTCTTATCCCTTATAGTTCCCCTTAGCCAAGGTCCATTTCCATCCCCCTTAACCCAGAAGGCCAGTTTACTTGGATTGCCTTCCAGGGCTAGTCCATCCTTACCATCCTTAGCAAACAGGAGATAGGAAGCTCTAGAAACTTCTCCTTCTGTAAAATCGTATTTCAATCCAATGCTAGCCTTTCCTTCCTTGGCTTCTTCATTTAAACTTATGGAAGCTTTTACAAATTCAGGATAGGTGGTAGATTTGAAGTCCTCTATATTTTCAAATCCTTCTATAAATACTCCATTTCCGCTGCCTACAGATACCAGTATATTGTTTATACCCTTTCCTATACGGGCAGTTATAGCACCAGAGCCTATTTTTTCTCCACTGTAGAATACTCCATTTTCCACATAGCCTATATCCCCTATAACAGTCCAGTCTATATCTTCTGGATATATCTTGGCCTTAAATCCATTTTTATCCATACCGTATATGGTACCAAGGCTCTTCTTACTGTTTACATCTATATTGAATTTATCTATTGGTAGAAGGATGGTCTCCACTTCATCTAATACCTTCAAATCTATGGTTGCTGTAAGGCCTTCATAATAGGCTTGTACCGTTACTTTGCCTGAAGATTTAGCCTTAAATTTATTTTCGCTTATCTCTCCCTCTACACCTTCAAAGGTATATATGGCCTTACTTTCATCTATTTCTACAGGATTGTGGTGCCTATCATATCCTTTTATTGTAAACTTCCTAGTGGTATTTAAGAACATGTTTTTGTCATCTGTTTCTACCTTTATATAGGATAGCTCTTCTACAGGAGCATTGGAAAATACCCCTACTCCATTTATTACCCTACGCTCTCCACCATCTGAAGGCTTGTTTACAACCTTAGCCACCTCTTCCCCTATAGGTTTTACCGCCATGGTTGTAGAGCCGCCCCCATCTAGGTTTATGGCATTATAGGCACCTAGTTCCTTAAAAATGGCCCCAAATACATTCTGCTCTACTCCTTTAAAGGACACATCCCTTCCATCAATGGTGGCCAGGATCAGTTCATTACCATCCTTACTTATCACTATTCCAGTTCTGGGATGGTTTCCCCTTACATTATTATGGGTGGCCGTAGGTACACCATCTTTAAGTATAATACTGCCTCCCCCTATGGCAAGTTTAATATTTTCTAAATCGGGAACCAGGGTAATACTCAATTTTACTTCATGGCCAACTTTAAAGTGTTTCAGCAAACCATCCCTATAGAAATCCCTGGCAGCTAAAACGTATCTGTTTTCCTTTAATTTTACAGGTTCTTGTCCTATCCTTATATCTGTTACAATATTGTTATCTACTACTACTTCTACCCAATCATCAAAATACTTGCCGCCGGGAGTCTTGTCCCCCCAGTGCTTATTGTACAAAATAACTCCACCATCTCCAGCAGGTTTAAACTTGTTTATATTATGTATGGTAACCGTTCCTTTAGAAGTTAGGGAGGTGGCAGCCATTTTCCTATCCAGAAGGGTTATTTCTGCCTTATTATTATAATCTATTAAAAAGGATGGCCAAGCATACTCCTTGGCAACTGGAGAAGAGATTATTTTCCCCTCAGAAATAAAAGCCCCTATTGGTGATGATATGGGGGAAAAGTCAAAAAAGTCTCCATTTATTCCTGCTACTGCCTTACTCTTACTGACCATATTGCTTACGGTGTCCCTATTGGAAATGCCCTTTTCACTCATAAGCCCTTTTATTTCCGCATACTCATTGGTCAAATCTACTCTGATTACATTAATATTCCACCATCCCTGGGATGTAAACCTCCTTATATTTTCATACAAGACCCCAGAGGCGATATACTGGGCCTCCCTGGATTCATGGATAGTATAAGGTAGGTTAACTGCTTCAGCAGTTAAGGATGGGGCTATCCAGCTAGCTACTGTACAAAAAACTAGTAAAAAAACAAATAGTTTCTTAATGGATCTATTATTTACTACTAGCCTATTATTCATTAGCATCACCTCTCCTCAGACTAATAAAAAATCAAATCCTACAACTACTACACCGATATTTTTATCCACCCTCCTTCCAATAGCAAACCCCTTATTTAAATACACATATAATTATATAATGGAAATGTATCAATAATGTTACAAAAGGATTACAATCATCTAACAAGTATTTGGGCATAAAAAAAGAAGGATTGAATACTCAATCCTTCTTGGTAATCTGGTCGGGGTGAGAGGATTCGAACCCCCGGCCTCATGGTCCCAAACCACGCGCGCTACCAAACTGCGCCACACCCCGCTGACCACTATTATAGTATAAGGGATAAAAGGATTAAAAGCAAGGGATGAAAAAAGAGCAAAAAAGGGAATTAACTAAGATTATCTTTAAATTTAATAGTTTAACTAATTCAATCTCACTATTTCGACAAAAATTAATATCGGTGCCAGCTTCCAATATTTGCGATATTTCCTGTTTTCCTGTGCCAATACTTGGCCAAATATGATATCATACTAATATCAAAGTATTCAGGCCTTAAGGCAGTCTGTTTATCAGAAAAGGAGTTATGGCATATGTTAGGATTAATAGAAGAAGTAAAAAGGGAAATACTAGTAATAGTAATGGCTGCTATGCCCATATCTGAGCTGAGGGGAGCAATACCGTTAGGTATATCCCTTGGATTAAGTCCAATCCATAGTACCATTATTAGCATTATAGGTAATATGGCCATAGTGCCAATTTTATTAAAGATACTCAACCCAGTAATGAATTATTTTGAAAAGACAGTCCTGTTTTCCAAATTTATCAGCTGGGTTAAGAGGAGGACCTTGAAAAAAACTAGGGATACCATAAGAAAATATAGTGTCTGGGGCCTATTTCTATTTGTAGCTATCCCTATACCTACTACAGGGGCCTGGACTGGATGTGTAGCTGCCACATTGCTTAAAATGGACTACAAAAAGGCCCTTTTAGTAATCCTATCGGGAGTGTTGGTGGCAGGAATTATAGTATATACGGTAAGCTATTCAATAGTAGCAAATATAAGTCTATAATGGCCCTTCTACATTGACTAATATACTCCATTATGTTAAAATATTTAATAAATTTAATACAAATCTTGATGCCTTATCAAGAGTGGTGGAGGGAATGGGCCCAGTGAAACCCGGCAACCTGGTATTTTTACAATACAAAGGTGCTAAATCCCACAGAATGCTAATTCTGAAAGATGAGGTAGTTGAAAAACACCTTTTCCTTTTGGAAGAGGTTTTTTTATGGAAGAAAGCTACAATTTATATAAATAAGGAGGTTGCTTATGAAAAAATGGTTATTTACATCTGAATCCGTTACAGAAGGCCATCCAGATAAGATATGTGATGCCATCTCCGACGCCATATTAGATGCAATATTGGAACAGGATCCCGATGCTAGGGTAGCCTGTGAAACCACTGTTACCACTGGATTGGTGTTGGTTACAGGGGAGATTACTACCAAATGCTATGTAGACATACCCAAAATTGTAAGGCAGACGGTGGAGGAAATAGGATATACCAGGGCCAAATATGGTTTTGATGCCGATACCTGTGCAGTACTTACCTCAATAAATGAACAGTCTCCAGATATAGCCCTTGGAGTGGATAAATCACTGGAACATAAGCAAAATGGAGAAGATGAGTTTGATATAATAGGTGCCGGGGACCAGGGTATGATGTTTGGATTTGCATGTAATGAAACTGAGGAATTGATGCCCCTTCCAATTTCTCTAGCCCATAAATTAGCAAGGAGATTGGCAGAAGTTAGAAAGAATGGAACCCTAGACTATTTAAGGCCTGATGGTAAAACCCAGGTTACCGTGGAGTATGAAGATGGTAAGCCTGTAAGAATAGAAAACATAGTGGTTTCAGCCCAACATAGGCCAGATGTGGATTTAGATACCATAAGGAAGGATATTTTAGAACATGTAATTTTGAAGATAGTTCCTGCCAATATGTTGGATGACAATACTAGATACTATGTAAATCCAACAGGTAGGTTTGTAATAGGTGGACCTATGGGAGATGCCGGGTTAACTGGAAGGAAGATAATAGTAGACACCTATGGAGGTTATGGAAGGCATGGAGGAGGAGCCTTTTCTGGCAAGGATCCTACAAAGGTAGACAGATCAGCTGCCTACGCTGCCAGATATGTGGCCAAAAATATTGTAGCTGCAGGCCTGGCGGACAAATGTGAAGTAGGCTTGGCCTATGCCATAGGAGTAGCCAGACCCCTATCCATATTTGTGGATACCTTTGGTACTGGAAAAATATCCGACGAGAATATAAAGCAATTAATAGAAAAGCATTTCGATTTAAGGCCAGCAGCCATCATTAGGGATCTGGACCTAAAACGCCCAATATATAGGCAGCTGTCAGCCTATGGACATTTTGGAAGGACGGATTTAGATCTTCCTTGGGAAAGAACTGACAAAGCTCCATTCTTGGCCAAGGAGGCCTTTGATAGTTAGTATATAGAAAGCCAGTAGATTGCCTAATATCTACTGGTTTTTATATTGATCCAATATAAATTAATTCAAATAGGGTATGGTATAATAAAGGTAGCTCACAATATCAATATAGGTGGTTTATATGAAATACAGATATGGTAAAAATGCTAATTATGAAAACTTTTCCAGCGGCCGGGTCCTCTACCATATAAAGGGGATGACCAATTTCCCTGTAAGGCTAGCCCAGGAGATATACGGAAGATGCTTAGAATATTCCCCCAAAAAGCAGGATATCTGCCTATATGACTGCTGCTGTGGTGGAGGGTATCTGCTTACCGTTTTAGGATTCCTAAACCAGGACAGTCTGGGAAGGGTCATAGGAAGTGACATAGACCTGGAAATATTAGATGTTGCAAAAAAGAACCTATCCCTATTGACTAGGGAAGGAATGGATAGGAGGATAAGGGAAATAGAAGAGATGATAGTAAGTTTTAATAAGGAATCCCATAGGGAAGCTAAAAATAGTGCAATTAGGCTTAAGGGCTTAATCAAAAAGGATATGGAGTCCCTGGTATTTCAGGCGGATGCCCTAAAGGCTATAGAGCTAGATATAAAACCAGATATAATAATCACCGATGTCCCCTATGGCAATTTGGTGGATTGGAAGGGGGAAGAGCAATATATTGTAGATAGGCTCCTGGATTCCCTCTATCAAATATCCTCCCCAGCAAGCATTATAGGGATTTGTATGGATAAGGG
The DNA here is from genome assembly GCA_012728725.1 of Tissierellia bacterium. Taxonomy (GTDB): domain Bacteria; phylum Bacillota; class Clostridia; order Tissierellales; family Tepidimicrobiaceae; genus JAAYEM01. The sequence goes on from JAAYEM010000024.1 coordinate 22,461, forward strand.
GCAGAAGGTTAGAAATGATAAATTTATCCGGCTAGAAAGGGAAAAGATTGGAAAGAGGAGATTTGAAATACTAAGAAAAGGCTAAAGGAAAATATTACCTTTTTAGGCTTGTTTTTTGCATACAATGAAATTATAATATTCATTGTGATACTTCCTTAATCCCCCAGTAAAAAAGAGGGAAAGTACAAAGGACCTTTCCCTCTTTTTTACTTTTTTTTGACCCTTTTTATAAGCAAGCCGTAAATTTTTAAGTCTGGCAAAACATCTCCAAAATTAGGATTTACCCCAATTCCTATTTTTACCAATCCCAATTTTTAAGCTAATATATACATACCTAGGGAATAAGGAAGGCGCCTTCCCAGAGGAGGAAGCATATGTATAGGGAAATACAATACCTTTTAGAATCCAGCAAAAAAGGGGATGGAAAGGCAAAAGAAGCCCTCTTATCCAAACTCCACCCCCTAATAATAAGCTCCATAAGGAGGTACTACAACAGAAAGGAGGAGTATGATGATCTAATCCAAGAGGGCTATGAAACCATCCTCTCAGCCATTGACTATTATGACCCAGCTAGAGGGGTGCATTTTTTAGGCTATGTGAAGGCCCGGCTTAAATATCTATATTTGGAAAAGCATAAACAAAAACAAGTCCTTTCCCTAAATGAGCCGGTGGAAGGAGGAGAGTTTATAGATCTACTAGAAGGGGATGGGTGGGACCCAATAGATTTGATTATATATAAGGAAGAAATCCAGGCCCTACAGGAAGGTATAAACTCCCTTCCCCAAAGGCAGAGGGAAGTCATTATACTTTACTATATCAAAGGCCTATCTATGGAGCAAATAGCAAAAAAATTAGGCATATCCTATAGGACTGTAGCCAACACCAAAACTATAGCCATAAATAAATTGAAAAAAATAATGGTAAAATAAGGGCCCTCCTTCTATATAAGGGGTAGAAGGAGGTGATAGGATGGCAGTTGTAGATATTAAGGAAAATGTAAGGCTGAAACTGGAACTAGATGGAGGAATGGACGGGAACAGGCAGATAATCAAATCCAAAATATTTTCCAAGGTTAAACCTACAGCAGAAAGCCAAGACCTGTATGAGGTAGCCCAATCCTTAGCAGATCTTCAAAGCCTACCTTTATACAAGGTTAAGAGGCTTGAGGAAATCCAAATAGTAGAAGAATAATAGGCTTTAATATTGGTAAGGAGGTGATTAGATGGAAAGGTCAAGGCTGGAAATGGAGTTTAAGGACCAACTAGGGAAAAAGTTCACCCTAACAATAGATGATCCCCGACCAGATGTAACAGAGGAGGAAGTAAGAACGGCTATGGAAAATGTAGTAAATAGGAATATATTTTTCACCGACGCAGGGGATATAGTATCCATAGTAGGAGCAAGACTCATAACAACAACTATAGAGGAATTAAGGATATAATAACAGGGGGCTCCTGCCGCCCCCTAATATATAATCAGCTAATTTCAACAATTTGCATACCCTTATGATTCATAATCCTATTCCCAATTTTAAATTTATAATTTTCCCCAAGGGAATGAGGAGGTTTTGCCCATGGAAGAGATCTACACCCATATAGCCAATTTAGGCTTTCCTATAGTTATATCCATTTATCTTTTGGTAAGGATAGAGGGAAAACTAAACCAGCTAACAGAGAGTATAAATGAACTATCCCGGGTCATAGCCAGCCTTAAATGATAAATCCCCTCCTTGACACAGAACATATGTTCTGGTACAATGGGTCAAGGAGGGGATTTTTATGGAATTAGAGAAAATAGTATTGGAAGGTTTAATTGCTTTTCTCCCTGCATATATAAGGTTAAAGGGGAATTGTACCATATTATATACCCAGCCTGGAGGGGTTTATGAAATTGAAAGGGCCATTAATACCATATTGAAAAGACTAGCAAACATATACCTAATAGACCTAAAAGCTACCAAAAAATACTATGGTGATATACTTAATATGAAGAATTTGGTTCCAATTCCCTTTACCAGAGACAATGTATTCGTTCCCATCAAGGTCAGAAAGCCCTTGTATAAAAATGACGGCTCCTTTGGCTATGTAAATATAAGATATATCAATAAAACATCTAAGGCAAATGGCAAAACCATAATCACCCTAACCAACGGCAAGACCATAGAATCTATTTCCTCCATTGAAACGGTGAACAAGCATATTAAAAATGGCCATATAGTAAAAAGGCTGTCCATGGAAAGGGCAAAGCTAACTCCATTAAGGGAGGAGGAGCTATACCAGGAATACAACAAACCTGCCACTAAGGCAGATATAGCTTTGCTCATAAGTGAGATAATAAAAATGAAAGATGATTTTTTGCTAGGCAAAAAATCAAATTGTAAATTGTGATATGCTTACGCAAATTAGAAATTGTAAATTGTGAATTGTGAATTATAGATTGAGGATTGGCATTTACTGCAATATATCTAAAAGGACTAGAAGCAATGTTAATAGTGAAATAGCATGATGCATATTGGGGAAGATAAGCTTCAAGCTAACAATGTATTAAACTTGACATATGGGGGAAGAACGCTCCTCCGATTCGAGATTCGTGAAGTATCACGACCCGGGGAGAAAATGGCCCCTTATTCGCTGGCGCTCAGGAAGGGGCCAGAGGATTTTCTCCCCTTAGTCGGATACTTCAAACGAATCTCTTATAAGTCGGAGCTAACCTTCCCCCATATGTTTTAATTGGATCAAGGAATAAATGCCCTTTTATTTTAAAGCTCTATCTTTAAGAATACTTGAATAATCCAATAAGCATATTTATAAAATAAGGCTCCACTTATAAATTTTCTAGTGGGAGAGCCCTTTTTTGTGAATATGGCAATATGTTCAATTGGGGCAACAGGCTAAATTGCAAATTGTCAATTGCTGCAACTATGCTATAATAATATCAAGATTAGCGGTAGAGGAGAATGGTTTTGTTGACCTTAGAAGGAATTGTAGAAAATATAAAGTTCAGAAATGAACTCAACTCCTATACGGTGGCTGTTCTTGATACTGAAGATGGAAAGGCCACCATAGTAGGATATATACCTATAATCAATGTTGGAGAGACTTTAAAAGTAGAAGGGGAATGGATCTACCATCCCATCTATGGAGAACAGTTGGAGGTATCTAAGGTATCCCTTGTGGTCCCTTCTACAGTAAATGGTATAGAAAAATACCTATCCTCTGGTTTAATTCCCCATATAGGCCCCAAAACTGCCAGGAAGATTGTAGAGAGATTCGGCCTAGATACCTTGGACATAATCCAATACAATCCAGAAAGGCTAAAGGAGATAGATGGAATAGGGGACAAAAAATTAGCCAAAATAGTCAAGGCCTTTGAGGAACAGGGGGAGCTAAGGGAGACAATGGTATTTCTCCAGCAGTACGGCATAACCCCCAATTATGGAATCAGGATATATAAAAAATACGGAAAGGACACCATAAGCCTAATATCGGAAAACCCCTACAGGCTATCGGAGGATATATACGGAATAGGATTTAAGACTGCCGACAAAATTGCCCAAAATATGGGCATCAGCCCCCAATCCCCCTATAGGATAGAGGGAGGCATTAGATACACCATAAACAGATACGCCTCCAATGGCCACACCTATGTGCCCAAAGAGGAGCTGATTCCAGCTACAGCGGACCTATTGGGGATTGAAGAAAGTTTAATAGAGGAATCCATTAGGGAGTTGGCCATAAAGGGCATCATCCACATATCAAATATAGATGACCAAACCCTAGTCTATTATACCCCCTTCCATGTGGCAGAGAATAATGTGGCAAGAAAGATTGTGGAGCTATCCAGGGCAGAATTGAAGGAAATAGATATAGACATAGATGAGGCCATTAGGACCATAGAAGCTGAAGAGGGGATTGAATTTGCCCAAAAGCAGATGGAAGCCATAAGGGAATCCATTAAGAATGGAATAGTAGTGATAACGGGAGGGCCAGGCACCGGCAAAACCACCATAATAAAGGCCATAATAAAGATATTCCAAGATCAGGGCCTGACCGTAAGCCTAGCTGCCCCTACTGGTAGGGCTGCAAAGAGGATGACTGAAACCACAGGCCTAGAGGCCAAAACCATCCACCGGCTATTGGAATATTCCTTCATTGAAGGGGAAGAGATGGCCTTTGGTTTAAATGAGGAAAGCCCTCTGGAAACGGATCTTCTCATAATAGACGAGGCCTCCATGATGGATATTTTACTTATGAACAGCCTTCTAAAGGCCCTGGTACCTGGCACCAGATTAATACTAGTAGGGGATGTGGACCAATTGCCCTCAGTAGGTCCTGGCAATGTACTAAAGGATATAATAAAGAGCAATGTGGTCAAGGTGGTAAAACTAGACCAGATATTCCGCCAGGCCCAGGAGAGCATGATAGTAGTCAATGCCCACAGGATCAACCGGGGGGAGCTGCCCCTATTAAATGAAAGGGACAGGGATTTCTATTTCATAAGGGAAAGCAATCCTAAAAATATAGTAAATATAATTATAGACCTGTGCAGGGAGAGGCTGCCCAATTATTATGGCCTAGACCCCTTTAAGGACATCCAGGTATTAACCCCAATGAAAAAGGGGGATGTGGGTATAAATTCATTGAATAAGCACTTGCAGGATGTACTAAACCCCAAGGGACCTGGTAAAAGGGAAAAGGCAATAGGGGATGAGGTATTCCGCACTGGGGACAAGGTAATGCAGATTAGAAACAATTACTCCATAGAGTGGGAGATAATCAGGGACGGGGTGGTATTTGAAAAGGGAGAAGGGATATTCAATGGAGACCTGGGAGTCATATTAGACATAGATGAAGAAAACAGGATATTGAAGGTACTATTCGATGATGAAAAAGAGGTGGAGTACAATTTCAATCAGCTAGATGAGCTAAAGCTCTCCTATGCCACCACAGTCCATAAGAGCCAGGGCAGTGAATTTCCAGTGGTAATCATGCCCATATACTGGGGACCTCCCATGCTACTTACCAGAAACCTATTATACACCGCCATAACCCGGGCCAAGGAACTGGTGGTACTAGTAGGGGAAGAAAGGTATCTAAGATCTATGGTATCCAACAACAGGATTACAAAAAGGTATTCCAATTTAGATTATAAGATAAAGAATATGCTGAGCATATTTTAGGGGGAGATTATGAAATCCTTAAAAGATATAGCCAATCTATTATTTCCCCAAAGAAGTATCTGCCTATTCTGCAGGGAGAATACCAGCCATAATCTTAACCATATCTGTCCTAACTGTATGGATCTGGTGGAGCTGGTAAATAGGAGGATAGATCTTCCCATTCCCTACCTAGAAAGGGTATACTACTCCCTTTTATACAATAGGTTTGTAAGGGAAAAACTCCATGCCTTTAAATTTAGGGGGACTAGCTATCTATACAAGCCCTTTGGAGAACTACTTGTATATTCCATCCACAGCCTTGGACTTAAAGGGGAAATAGATGCCATAGCCTTCGTTCCCCTTCATAGGAGGAAACTGGCCACAAGGGGCTACAACCAATGCCAGCTACTGGCTAGATTTGTGGCGGAAAGTTTAAAGCTCCCCCTTTTGGACAGGCACCTATTAAAGGTAAAATGGACCAAGGACCAGAACCAGTTGGACAAGATGGAAAGGATGAATAATCTTAAGGATGCCTTTAGGGCGGTAGGGGAAGAGGATATTAGGGATAAAAAAATCCTATTAATTGACGATATAATTACTACAGGGACTACTATGAGGGAATGTAGCAAGGCCCTTATGGAAAAGGGAGCCAGTTCTGTATATGGCCTTGCACTTACTTCCAGCATGAAAGTATAAGGGGTGAGAATATGAAAGTAAGAAACTGTAGCCGCTGCGGCAAAATATATGCCTATGATGGATTTAATATCTGTATCAAATGTAGGCGGGAAGAGGAGGAGGAATTTAAAAAGGTAAAGGAATACCTTAGGGAAAATCCTGGAGCCAATGTGGCGGAAGTATCAGAAGAAACTGGGGTAGAGGCTAAGAGGATTATAGAATTTTTAAAACAGGGGCGCTTGGAGATAAAGGATGAACACAATATACTCCTTACCTGTGAAAGATGTGGAACCTCCATTAGGACAGGCCGCTTTTGCGATAAATGTACCATAGAGATGACCAGGGAGTTTAAGCAATCCATTGGGGGTGGCAAGGATCCAAAATCCGTCTCCAATGGAAGGGCCAAGGAAAGAATTAGGGTTACTGACAAATATAAGAAAAGATAATTGATAAAAAATGATTAAAGTATCACCCTTTATTACCCGATATTATTTATGAATACGGGGAAATGGGGTGTTTTTTTTATGAAGATTAATAAGATGGATAATATACAGAAAATCTACAATAATATGGAAGTGAATAAGGTGAAAGCCAACAAAGGCCCAATAGGCAAAGATGAGGTAGAGCTTTCCGAAAAGGCTAAGGACTACCAAATTGGCATGAAAAAATTGAAGGAAATACCAGACATAAGAGAGGATAAGGTGGAAAGGATTAAAAAGCAGATAAAATCTGGCACCTACAATGTAAAGGGTCAAGAAATAGCTGAAAAGATACTGGAAAATATTTTGTTGGATAAAAGGATATGATGAGGTGGAAGCATGACCTTTAAGGAAGAATTGATAAAAATACTGAAAGATGAATTGGAAGTCTTGAAATTGTTAAGGGATATAAGCTATGAAAAAACTGATGTGATCATTAAGGATGAGCTGGAAAGCTTAGATGAGATTACCAAAAAGGAAACAGAACTGATAAACAGGATGGCATTAGCCGAGGAAAACAGGATCAAATTGTTAGATAGCTGGGGACTAAGGACAGACATGTCCCTGTCTGAGATTATAGAAAAGATTCCAGAGGATAGTGAGGATTTAGTAGAAATAAAGGAAGAGCTGACCCAGTATATACTGGATCTTCAGGATAGGAATAGGATTAATACTGAGCTTATCCAGGATAATTTAGAATGGTTGGAGTTTAATGTAAATCTACTATCCAGTGTAGAAACTCCTACCACCTATGGGAAGGGCAGTAAGACTGGAGTCAATAGAAGTATATTCGATAGGAAGGTGTAGCCATGGGTTTTGGAGGATTGTATATTTCCATATCAGGAATCAATGCAAATAAAAAGGCCTTAGATACTGTATCCCATAATATAGCCAACGCCAATAATCCAAACTATGTACGCCAAAGTGCTATCCATGCAGAAAGCAGGTACTCAAGGAATGCCCTTACAGGCTTTCAAATAGGTACAGGGGTAGATATACAGCAGATAAGGCAGATAAGGGACGAATTTTTAGATGGGAAGATTAGGCGGGAAATGGCCACTTATGGCTTTTATAATGCCAAATCGGAAATACTCCATGAAATAGAGGTAATATTCAATGAAATAACCAGTAGTGGGCTCCAGTATGTAATGGAGGATTTTTGGAAGGCCTGGTCAGAGATTTATAAGGAACCAGACAGCTTGACCATTAGAGGATTGCTCCATGAAAGTGCAGTAGCCTTTACCACTACTGTTAACCATATATCAGTACAGCTGGATAATCTCCAAACCAATCTCAACAAGGAGATACTCAATAAGAGGGAAGAGATAAACCAAATACTAGAGCAGATCAGGGATTTAAATAAAAAGATTAAACTGGTGGAAGGCCAGGCTCCCAATATATCTGCCAATGATTATAGGGACAGTAGAAATGCCCTATTGGACAGGCTATCTCAACTGATCCCTATCACCTATTATGAAAACAAATATGGAGAAACAGTGGTATCCCTCCATGGCAGGGATTTGGTAAATGGAGACTATTTTAATCCCCTTGGTGTAAGATTGAACCAAAAAGGCCTGGGAGAGATTTATTGGTCTGATACTGGGGTAAGTATAGATTTAAAGGGATTAGGAGAACTAGGAGGATATATAGATGCCAGAGACCGGCTAGTAGAAGAATATAGGGAATGGCTGAATATTTTGGTGGGGGAATTGGCCTCAGCAATAAACGGCCTACATAGATTAGGAAAGGGTTTAGATGGGTCCCAGGGAGTAGACTTTTTCACCATAGAAAACCCAGAAAACCCCGCCGCCACCATAAAGGTAAATAAGGATTTAGAGGATTTCAATAGGATTGCCCTATCCCTTACAGGAGCTAGGGGAGATGGAGAAATAGCTAAGGCTATTTTGGAATTGAGAAGCAAACCCCTATATAAGGAATACCAGGATTATGATTTTGGTAATGATGGGTATAAGTATGAAATTATAGTAGGTTCAAGTGTTGAGGATATAATGACGGCCATAGAAGGAAAGGGAAGCACCACCAATATAGATAATTTCTACCGGGATCTGGTCCTAAGCATAGGGATAGAAAGGGAGCAGGCCAGGGCCATGGCAGAACACCAAACCCTATTGATCAGCCAAATAGAACAAAGAAGGCAGGAGATATCCTCTGTATCCTTAGACGAAGAAATGGCCAATATGCTAAAATACCAACACTCCTATGTGGCTAATTCTAGAGTGATAAATGCCATCGATGAGATGATAGAGAATATAGTCAATAGGATGGGAGTGGTGGGAAGGTAAATACCAATTGTGAATTGTAAATTTTAAATTGTAAATTGATAGCTACAATCTTTAATAAATATGTGGAGAAATTAAAATGACTGGTAATTTGATTGGGGATAAGAGTTATCAATTTCCATTGAGAATATTAAAATGTATAGGTATTTGATTTAAAATAATATAGAAGAAATATTATCGAGACAATTACTAAGAAACGGGACAAGCATAGGTGCTAATGTTGAAGAAGTTTCCTCAGCACAAAAAAGAAGAAAACTAAACCTTAATTAATACACAAAATTAAGGACCAAATCAATATTCAAACAAAAAATAATTCACAATTCACAATTTACAATTCAAAATTTTTATAAAAATAAAGGTACCTTTATTTTCATAAATGAAAGGACTGAGTAAACATGCATTTTGGTTTCAACACCGCCGTAAAAGGTTTACTTGCAAGTCAAAAATCCCTATATATAATCAATCACAATATAAGCAACACCAATACAAAAGGCTATTCAAGGCAGGAAGGGGCCCAGAGGGCAACCACACCTTATCACTTGCCTGGAATAGGTTTTTTAGGTACTGGTACTGAAATATATGATGTAGCCCGGATTAGGGATTCCTATATAGATTTTAAATACTGGAATGAAAATGGTCCCAAGGGGGAATGGCAGGTAAAAAGGGAAACCCTATTGGAATTGGAAAAGCTATTTGGAGAGCCTTCTGATAGCAGTTTTAGGCAGTACTTAGATGACTTTTATGCTGCCTTGGACAATATGAGCAAAAATCCAGGAGACTTCTCCTACAGGGAGCCAGTGGTAGAAAATGCCCTAGCCCTTACTAAGCATATAAATGAAACTGCCCAAAGGCTGTTGGAATTAAGGCAGGAAACTGAATTTGCCATAGAGAACAAAATAAAGATGGTAAATGGGCTAGCCCAGCAAATTGCCTCCTTGAATAGGCAAATTTACTCCAACGAATTAGACGGCAGGAAGGCCAACGATTTAAGGGACAGAAGGGACCTATTAATCGATGAACTATCCCAGATAGTAAATGTGAGGGTAGACGAGTCTAAAGATGGAAAATTAAGGGTAAATATAAGTGGAGTGGCAATAGTAGACCATTTAGATGTAAATGAAATAAACTTAAGTGATGATAAAACTAAACTTGAATGGCCCAATGGCTCTAAAGTGGACATAAGATCTGGAGAACTTAAGGGATTACTAGAACTATATAATGGAGATGGAAAGAATAACAACTATAGGGGAATCCCCTATTATCAGGAGAGATTGAACCAGTTTGCCAAAGGTTTTGCAGATAAATTTAATGAGCAGCATAGGCAAGGTTATGGATTAGGTTTAGATGAAAATGGTGACTACAGGCAGGGTATAAACTTTTTTACCTATGACGATTCAAATGAATTAAACATAGCAGCCACCATAACCTTAACCCAAGAAATACTTAAAGATGTAAGAAACATTGCTGCAGCAGGGAGCCCTCCTGGCAGTGCAGAGGACAATGAAAACTTACTAAACCTAATAGCCTTAAGGGATAACAAGGAATTTTTCAGTGGAGGAGTATCCCAAGGAACCCCAGACGATTTCATAAAATCCATATTATCCAATTTGGCAGTAGACAGCACTCAAGGGAAAAGGATGTACTCTTCCCAAGAAGTAATCCTTAAAAATATAGAAGCCAAAAGAAACTCCATATCGGGAGTATCCTATGATGAGGAAATGGCCAATATGGTAAAATTCCAACATACCTACATGGCCTCAGCCCGAATGATAACCACCATGGACGCCATTATGGATATAACTATTAATAGGCTGGGCTTAGTAGGAAGATAGGATGTAAGGCAAATTGTGAATTGTAAATTTTAAATTGTAAATTGATAACTACAATATTTAATAAAAATGTGGAGAAATTAAAATGACTGGTAATTTGATAAGGGATAAGAGTTATCAATTTCCATTGAGAATTATTAAAATGTATAGATATCTGATTCAAAATAATGTAGAAGAAATATTATCGAGACAATTACTAAGAAGCGGGACAAGCATAGGTGCTAATGTTGAAGAAGCTTGCTCAGCACAAAGTAGAAAGGATTTTATCCATAAGTTATCCATTGCACAAAAAGAAGCTTTCAAACAAGGTATTGGCTTAGATTATTGAGGGATAGTGGGGAAATAAAGGAAGAATATGCCGAAAGCATAATAAAAGACTGTGACGAAATAATCAGCATCCTAACCAGCATTATAAAAACAAGAAAAGCCAATACAAAATAACACATTATTTATGAAAACAAACACACTGTTTGTTTTCATAAACAGAAGGGAATGGTAACATGCGCGTAACCAACAACATGCTCATAAACAATCTAATATACAACCTTAATCAAAACCTGAAAACCCTAGAAAAACTCCAATACCAACAGGCTACGGGAAAGAAGTTCAGAGTACCCTCCGATGATCCCATAGGAGCCAGTAAATCCTTAAAATTTAATTCAGATATATCTAAACTTGAGCAATACTTAAGGAATGCAAAGGATGCCTATTCCTGGATGATAGATACAGAAGCAGCCCTAGGAGAAATTGTAGAGGTTCTTCACAGGGCCAAGGAGTTAACTGTAGATGCTGCCAATGGCACCAAGGAAGCCAGCGATCTGATTAAAATAAAGGAAGAAATAGATCAATTAAAGGACCATCTAATCCAAATAGCCAACACTGCCCATGCAGGAAG
>JAAYEM010000025.1 GCA_012728725.1 Tissierellia bacterium
AAGCAACTATGCACTTTTCATAAAACATGGGGAGATTAAAAAAAATTTTCCTACAGTAACTTGACACTATCGCTATATAGGATTGCCTTGACAGAAATAAAAGATATGCTATAATATATTAGTCGAAACAGCATAAAGCATGGGGGTAGATGGGTGCTGGTGTGCCCTCTGGTCTTCAAAACCAGTATGAGGGGTTAGGAGCCTCTCGGGTGGGTTCGATTCCCACATACTCCCGCCATATAAAAAAGCCACTTTGGTGGCTTTTTTGTCTTGTGACAAATATTTATTTTAAATTTTCTACTGCTAAACCATAATAATCTAAAATAATCAATAATTGTATATAATTCTCGAAAAAATCCACATATTGCTGATTTTTTTGCCTTTTTAAAAATTAAATATTTATTCATAATTAACCACTTCTAAACCTTTGTTTCATTTCACTCAATAATTTGAAATATTGTCTCTCTTCCATATGTTCAAAATGCTTAATAAGTTTTTCTACCATCTCCCAACCTATTAATTCACTATGGGCAGACTTATTCCTCATTTTTGCTATTTCCCACCACCTATTATTTAAATCATTTAATTCATCCTTAGTCCATCCTATTGGTACATCTGTTTTTAATATATCTTCCCAACATATTCTAGATTCTCCCATTCCAGGTGGTAACCATCTACTACTCCACCTATCTTTCTTGTTAAAATCGATTTTTTTACTACTAGTCCCTTTACTATATATTGCTTTTTTATATGGCTGATATCTATTAAAATAACTAGGCAACTCAATGCCCAATTTTTTCCTTATCCAATGCACCTGAGATAAATTTATTTCCTTTTCAAACACTTTTGAAAAACAAATTGCACTTGCAGTAAAATCATACTCTGATTCTCCATTAATATTTTTTCCTTTTAAATCATTAAAAACTGTATGAGCAGTTTTTAACATCAAATAGGAGTCCCTTTCTAGATATTTTTTATCTATAACTAAATCTCCATCCTTAATTTCATAACTAACATTATTAAATAAAGAAGTAATAAGTTGTATGCATAATTCTTCAAAGAATATTATACTTTCCTCGTCTATCCCATCCCTATTTCCTTCCTTAAATTTTAAAATTTCATTATTTAAATTCTCTATAAAATTATTTCTATTTTCCTCCGCTATCCTCTGTATATCTGTATCATCACTAGCATTAAAAACAACTGCTGATAAACAATCAGATAAAACTTTAGCTATCCTATCTTTTAAGGTCTGGATACCATTGCCACCGCATAAATCTAAATTACTTTCCTTTATTTTATCCATTATAAAATCATGCCTCTGATAATAATAACTATAATAATCATCATAGGAATAATCTTTACTTTCCCTTGCATAAGTAGTTATTCTTGTATATGCTAGTTTGTTTTCTGAACTTCTTGCTGCTATGTATCCTAACTCCATTAATTGCTTTTCTAAATGTTCAGAACAAGTCCTTAGCCAGACAAATTCTTTAATCTTAAAATTAGAAAATATTACAATACAAGGCAGGCTTTCATATGGAATTTTTAACATATTAGCTATAGATAATGCAGTTACACCTGGGTTTTTTGAGAAAATCTGATTATGGGGACTTAATAATTCCTCTGTTTCATACCTATATAAACGTCTATAATACTCTCTCTTTCTGCCATGCTCTAACCATTCTCCAGGAGGATCCACTAAAGCAAAAAATAATAATTTTTCTCCAGTAATATAATCTAGTCTATCAAAATTTTTTCTCAAAGTATCATGAAATTCCTTATCTTCCTCTGGGTCGTGTAAAATGAAGGCATATAAATTGAAATCTTTAATAGCTCTTATTGCATCTGAATAAGACAAAAGCTTGTTGTCCATGCCATCTGCAATTGTTTTCAGTAATAGATAACTGGACATAGGCATACCCATTTATATCCCCCCATTATTAAAACTTATCATATTTTTTATTCTGCATTTTTGTTAAATTTCCTTTATTTTTATACAAAAAAAGACCAGGCCTAAACCTAGTCTAAATTAATACTATAAAAATACTTCCAAGTAGACTGCCTTTTATTAATTGGACAATCTAGCTTGGAAGTATCCCACATTAAGAATAGTTTAATTTAAAACCATGGGAGTACCTTGATAATAAGAGACACTATTATAGTAGTAACCCCCATGGAGGTTACATTCCCTATGGTAGGATGGTATCCTTCTGGTAGCTTGTCACAAATATATTCAGCTAAAGGAGGACCAATTATCCCTCCCAATATACCTGCTATTAAAGCAACCCCTATAGATGATCCAAACATTAAAACACAGGCAGGTCCAACGCTTACCACTGGCACGTATGTACCATACCATCCTTTTACAACATATTTGTCAAAGTAAAGAAATACTCCCACTGCTGACCCAATAAATTGGGACAGTATAATGGCTGGAATTGCTCCTGACCCATAAGCGCCATGATTTACATTTAGTATCCAATCTAGTGCAGCTCCAATTATTACAAATAAGCCTGCTATTTCATTTCCATAAAATTGGGCTTCAGAAAAGTCTGCTAAAACCCTTCTTACAAACCATAAAGGTCCTTCCATTTCCTTTATAACTTCTTCTTGGGATTTTTCTTCTCTATTATGAGGCTTTGATGGTATCCTTTCCATCCATGGCAAGGCTTTACATATAGCACAAATCAACAGCCCAGTTATAGCCATTGTAAATACATTGGATACTACTCCTGGTACATCTAACACAGGTATAATATAATTACTAATCCAAAAAGCCACTGGAAACCCCATTATTCCTCCAAGTATGGAAGCAGTTAATAAAGCTTTTATATTTGGTCCATAAAGTAGCATAATGGCTGGAGGAGGGCCTACTACAGTAATAAAGGTTGGCAACCAAGTGTATTCTCCCGTATTAAAAAATCTAGTATAATTTAGAACGAATATTGCAATAAATAGGGATAGTAACTGAGAAGCCAATACCCAAGGCCAAATATTAGAACCATATGATACATCGAACCCTCTTAGGTTAGAATTTTTTATGTCTAGTCTCCAAGCTATAAATCCCCCTAAAATTATTCCTATAGAAGCAAAAAATCCTGCATAAAACTGGGGTTCTGTGAAGTTCATAATATACCATACCAGTTTATATAACAAATTATTGCCTGCATTGGCTACTATAGTATTATAATCTAACCAACTGCTTATTCTGCCTATATTGTTTAATACAAAATATATAAGAAAACCAATTCCAACAGTTATTATAAACCCCGTTACCGAACCCTTATTATACTTCCCTTTGGTTTTAATATCTTCCATATATATCCTTCCCTTCTAAGAGTTAATAATATAAAAGATATAAAGCTTAGCCATCCTTACAACGGATTCTATACTTGTCCTTTCATTCCTCTGATGACACATATTTTCCTCTCCAGGTCCTAGTATTACAAAGGGTATATTGTGAAAGGGTATAAGTTGGGATGCATCAGTGTAGAAGTTTAATCCTTTAAATTTCACTGGATAGGACAGTTTTTTATAACTATTAACTATATCCTTAATAAAACCATCTTCTTTATCTATACTCAATGAAGGTCTGTTGTTCTCTATTGAAATCTCTATTGAAAGCCCTGGATTTTCTTCTTCCATCCCTTTGCCAATTTTATAGGCTTCATTTAAAATTTCATCATGATCAATCCCAGGTATTGTCCTAATATCCACTGAAGCTTCTGCCCTTTCTGGTATAATATTGGTCTTGACTCCTCCACTAATCATATTAATAGCAAAACTAGATTTTCCTAATAAAGGATGCTCTTTTTCTAAGTCCATAGTTCCTTTCAGCCTATAGATATATTCATATAACTTTTCTATGGCATTAATACCTAAATCTGGCCTAGAACCATGGGAAGCCCTACCCTTAGCATAGATTTTTAGCCACAATGCTCCTTTCTCACATATACCAATCTCCTCATCGGTAGGCTCTGGAATAAACACCCTAGAAATATCTTTTAGAAGACCCTTATCCCTTAAAGCTAATACTCCTATACCTCCTGATTCTTCGTCAGCTGTAAAAACAAATTTAAGGGTATGAGGAGGAGTTATGTTGTTTTCTATGAAATATAGGGCTGTCAATATCATAGCTGTAACTCCACCTTTCATATCTGCAGTTCCTCTTCCATACATATATCCATCTTTAACCACACCATCGAAAGGTGGATAATCCCAACTAGATTCATCTGGAACTGGCACCGTATCTAGATGGCCTATGAAGCCAATTTTTTCTTCATCTTCTCCCTTAATCTCTATTATTAAGGAACCTCTATTATTTCCATGATCTACTATTTGGTATGCTATATCCTCTGGGAAAAAGCCTAATATAGTTTTTATTATATCCATTTCATTTCCAGGTGGGTTAGTTGTATTTATATTAACTAGTTTCCTTAAAATATTCTCCGTTCTTTCCTTCAAATTAAACTCCTCCCTCTAAACAGTTTTTATCTTCTGTATGAAAACATTACCAAATCCCCTACTCCTATTCTCTTAACCATACCAAATTTGCTTACAAACCCCCCTGCTCCGCTACCTCTTCTTACTGCTCTGCTTTCAAATCCTACAATCTCTCCATTTACAATGGTATAAACTGCAGATTTTGTTTCCCTCTTAATTACAGTTACATTTGCTAATGCACCTTTTCCTAAATGGCCCACCTTTTCTGTCCACCAATCATTTCCTGTTCTTTCAGCTATAAGCCTTGCTGGATTATAGGTCATGGTAGCTACTGAATCGGATAAGCTCAATACTCCCATTTCAACTAATTCTAAAATAGCTGGTATATTATCCCTTGTATCTCCAAAACCTTTCATAGTAGCATCATTTTGACCATCAGATATCAACACATCTACTATCCCCTTCTCTAATGCTTCATAAGCTAACTCTTGTGATCTATTAGGCATAATGAGCCCTTCTCTGCTTCCACCGCCTTCCCTCAACATGGTGGTTACAAACTCTCCTGTTACATTTTCCTTTTTACACAAATCTATTATGATCTTCATTGATTCCACTGCTTCCTTGTGGGTGCCACATCCTGCAGCTGTTGCATGACCCAAATGGATTGGTCTACCTTTCGATATTTCAAATAACCTTAAAGCATGGTCAGGGTCTTGAGTATGGGTCATATAGATTAACTTAGCTTGAGAAGTAATTTCAAATATCTTGTCTATGTTTTCATCTGACATTAGGAAATGTCCCATGTGATCCTTTATACCTACTACTAAGGGTGCTGTAGTATTTGTGATTGCATTTCTTGTCATCTTAGATGAAGCTATTTCTTCCTCTAATTCACCTTTATATAGCTTAATCAACTCTTCAACAGATAGCATTGTAGATAAAACACTGGCAGCTCCTTGGTATAAGCCTATATTTATTGGTACTCCTCTATCTACTTCTGCCCCTAATAATGACGGTGCCATAAAGGTGTTGCCTGCTCCAGGAGAAAGAGCCATAGTTACACCATCAGCAGCTGCACCATAAATTGGATCAGTACTTACTTCAAATAAGTCTCCTAGATGAAGATGCATATCTAACAATCCTGGTACAACCAATAGGCCTTCACAGTTTATTACCATATCGCCCTTTTCAACATAGATATCTTTTCCTATCTCTGCTATTTCATCTCCCAATATGGCAATGTCCAATACTTCTTCTACCCTATTCTTTGGGTCTACTACTAACCCATTTTTTAAAATAATTTTCCCAGTCTTATCTAGTGCCTTATCAGGGTCTGATAATTGCTCCTCTTTAACAGAAGCCAAAACATCTCTAAGCATGCCTACCTTTGTACTATACATACAAGTACCCCCTTTGATAATTTTCTGCTTAATTGCATTTTATAATTATTCTAAATGTTAGTCATTGTCCTGAAGATACAAAAAAGAAGACTATATACTAGTCTCCATGAACAAAGAAGATTGTTTACTTATGTCTAATAGCTTTAAACAAAGTTCTATCTTAAACTTATCCTCCCTATTATTTAAATCTAAATCGATTATTTCACAAATTTTGCTGAATCTATATTTCATAGTATTATAATGGATAAATAGGTCCTCTGCAGTTTTCTTTAGGTTCCAATCGTTTTTAACTAACTGTCTTAAAGTTTTTGTGTATTCACAATTGTTCATCATGTCATAATCAACTAATTTCTCTAAGTATTGATTGCAAAAACTATTTGCCTCCTCCCCTTGGCAAATATCAAAAAGCATTATATAAACCCCTAAATCTTCGTATATGTAAGTATTATCCCTACCATAAATGGTTCTACCTATAATAACCGCCTTTTGTGCCTCTATGAAACTGATATAGATATCCATTACCGATGCTTTAAAACTGCCAATCCCAACAGTAGCTGTAAATTGGCTATTTTCCCTGATCTCTTTCCTAATTTCATCTGAAACTTTTTTAAGCTTCATAAAGAAATCCTTCATAGGATTTACATCTGGCTCAATAAGGAATACTATACTATCACTATAATTGGTATAGAAACAGTTATAAAAATTTGTCTTCATATTTGCTGCAATTCGGCGGAATATAATATCCCTTTCCTTTTCTAATCCCATAGTCTTATCTAAGGATAGATACCTTGCCTTATAATCATCTATATCCACTATTAGGCAAACAAGACCTTTATCCATCTTCCAGCCATATAATGCAGCCCTGTTATTTACTTCTTCAATAGTCTTTATTTTATTTAATAATAAATCTTGGATAAACTCCCCCCTATATTTTTGCTCTATTTGATGATTAGAAATCTCCTTCTGTATATTCAACTTAAGAACTGTACTAGCATGTTCTATGGTAATTTTGTCCAAATCTTCTAGGGTATTGGCATTTTTGTTTTCCTCAACTATTATGTATCCATAGAGGGAACCATCTATTTGGACAGGATAATTAAAGTATTTGTCCAATACATCTTTAAGATTTAAATTTTCTATATCCTTGTTGAATTCCGCAGATTTACTTTTAATATAATTCCTGTGAAAAACTAAATCTTTAAAAGCAACATTTCTATTCAGTATTCCATACAAAGTCGCTACAATATGGTTGTTGCCTTTTCCTTCTATGACTATTTGAGTAAAGGACTCATGTATCTTTTCTGACATCATCAATTTTTTAGCTTGTGCATTAACAATTTTGGATAGGGTTGGGTGTATTACATCGCTGAAAGCATATTTAAAGGGTATATGTATAATTGGAAAATTCAAACTATTAGCCGTTTCTTTTACCTCCTCAGGTAATTTTTCAATAAACCTACCTATTTTTATTCCCAAGGCAGATGCACCATTTTTATTCAATTTAATTACCAGATCTTTTAACTCCAGTGGATTATCCTTCATTATATAAGCAGTGGTAATTAAAAATTCTCCCCCCCTCATCCAATTATATATATCTGGGGCATCCATTACAGTTACAGTACTTACCTTTCTTTCCAATCCACCAGCACCTGCTAATAGTTTAAATCCCTCAAACTGCTCTATTAAATTTTTGACCTTCATATCCACAGTAATACTTCTACTCATATCATCCAAATCCTTTATTTGCTTCATCCCATATCCCCTTTCTATTATCTAGACTTAAGTATCATCAAAACACAGCTTCCCCCCTTTAAATAATGGTTTGTATAACTGATAAAAATTAACTATCTATTTACAGGTAAACTTATAACTAATACATAATCTATTAACAAAATCCCTTTTAATCTATTTAGTATTTCCCTAGCATATTTACAATACTACCTTAAAAGCTTTCTTGTTAAGACTACTTATTCTACATCTTTTTCAAATTTCCTTTATTTTTATACAAAAAAAGACCAGGCCTAAGCCTAGTCTAAATTAATACTACCCCTTTCAAATTGACTATATACATAGGAAATACTGTTATGCCTTCCTAATAGTTGAAGTCCTCAAGCAAAAAATACCAATAAAATTATTAAATATAGTGATTAAAATTATGCTATTTTTACTATTTAAACTTACAATTCATTTAATCCATAGCTCTACTATTTTTACTTTTCTTCTTATTCTTAAAATAATACCCTACTCCCCATTTGGTATGGATGTATTCTACATTTCTGGAATCCTTTTCTATCTTTTCTCTAAGCCTTCTTATATGCACATCTACAGTTCTTAAATCACCAAAATATTCATATCCCCAAATGGTCTCCAGTAATTCCTCCCTAGTAAATACCCTCCCTGGATTAGAAGCTAATATATAGAATAGATCAAATTCCTTACCAGTAAGAATTATATCTTTATCTCCTATAATTAGCCTTCTACCTAGAGTATTGACTATAAAATCATCTATTTTAATTACCTGATTATCTATATTATGGTTATGCATATTAATCCTTCTAAGTATAGCTTTCATTTTTGCTTTCAAAACTAAGGTATTGAAGGGCTTAACCATATAATCATCTGCACCATTTTCCAAGGCTAAAACCTTATTAATATCCACTCTCTTTTCCAATAAAACTATTATAGGTACCTGAGATTTTTTTCTTATACTTTGACAAAGGGTAAATCCATTTCCATCAGGAAGGAAAAGGGATAGTAAAAGTAAATCATAGTTATATTTTTTGATTTTTTCCAAAGTCTCCTTCACTGTATAAGCAATATCTACAGAGTAATCATCCTGTTCTAAACTATATTTTAATCCTTTTATGAATACCTTATCCCTATCAGCTACTAATACCCTTGTACTCATCAATATCACTCCAAAACAAAGGGATTGTATTTAATTTTTCATCAACATTCTCTTGTCCCCATCCCTCTTTGTTATTTTTAATTGGTCGAAATGTTCTAGTAAGGCTATAGCTACTCTTCTATTGGTATTTAGTATATCCCTGTACTCAGCTACTGTAATAGAACCTTTATCCATTGTATACTCTTTAAGTAACTTTAAAGCTTCTTCATAAATAGCTTTATAAATATAAATATCTTCACCTAATCTAATTATTTCCCCATTATTAATCATAGAATTTATTATCTCTTCCACTTGATCATTTTTATAATCCAACTGATTAAATACTTCTTCTTTCTTAGGTGGCAAGAACTTGTACTCTTGAAAAATACTGATTAATCTATCCTTAATTTCTAATTGTTCATCATTATATATTACTTTAAAACCTTTAATATGGATGTTCTCCTTATTTTGCTCTAAAATGCCCTCTTCGATTAATAAGTCAATAAACCTTTCACCAACCCTTGGTTTTATATTCATTAAAAACTTACTTCTTATTTCTTCCTTAGAGATTCCCGTTCTAAGGGGATATTTTGTATGGAAAGTTTCCAGCTCCTTTATTATGTCATCTTTTAATCTATTAAAATAATCTATATGGATTACATGTAAGTCCTTAGTTAAAGGAAATACTACAACCCTATTATCCTTAGCTAATTTTTCCACATATTCCTTTACCTTATCTTCCAACATGGCAGTTAAAACGGATATTTCCTTAACCGTTGGGAAGGTTTTACTATTGTCTAAAATTATGCTTTCAATAACATCTATAGTTTGACCGGCTTCTTTTATTTTCAATTCTCTAATAGCTTTCTCGTCAAATCTTTTCTTTTTAGTTGGGTTAGGTTCTAATATTACTCCACCACCTATTGTAAACATGGGTGAATAAAACCTAACTATGAACCTGTCCCCTCTTTTGGCTACCACCTCTTCTTCCAATCTCAATTGGGCATAAGCCTCTTCTCCTGGATTTAAAACTTCCTTATCTAATAGGACTATCCGACATAAAACTTCCTTGGTTCCTATATAAAGTCTAAGCCTAGTCCTATTTTCTATGGTTCTATTAGTATCCTTTATCAATTTAATCTTCACATCTAACATCCAGGTCCCTTTCATGGAATCCTTAGGGGCAATTACATCTCCTCTATGGATCTCATCTTTTTTGAGACCTGCTATATTTATGGCCACCCTTTGGCCAGCATAGGCTGAATCTACATCCCTTTCGTGGACTTGTAAGGATCTAATTTTACCCATTTTATTTCCAGGAAATACTTGTACTTCATCTCCTACATTTAATACACCTGATAACAAAGTGCCAGTTACCACTGTGCCAAAGCCTGCTATGGTGAAGACCCTATCGATGGGAAGCCTTGGCATATCGTCTGTTTCCCTATCTTCTAATTCTAAGGTTAATTTATCTATCAATTCAGTAACCTTATCCAATCCAGTTTTTTTAGTAGAGGATACAGGAATAATTGGAGCATTTTCCAAAAAGCTTCCCCTAACCTGATCCCTTACATCTTCTTTAACCAGTTCTAACCAATCTTCATCCACCAAATCAGATTTAGTCAAAACTATAAAGCCTTTTTCAATACCTAATAAGTCTAATATGGCCAAATGCTCACGGGTCTGGGGCATTACACCTTCGTCTGCAGCTATTACTAATAGCACTATATCGATGCCTACAACACCAGCCAGCATATTTTTGATAAACCTTTCATGGCCTGGCACATCGATTATTCCTGCCCTTTTACCACTAGGGAGATCAAAATAAGTAAAGCCTAATTCAATTGAAATACCCCTCTCCTGTTCCTCCTTTAATCTATCCGTATTTCTGCCTGTTAAAGCCCTAATAAGGGTTGTCTTCCCATGATCAATATGGCCTGCTGTTCCAATTATGACATGTTTCATTTAATGCACCCTTTCAATTCTTTTTAATCCATAGAGTACACCATCTACCACTATAGGGAATTCCCTTTCCCTTATAGTCCTTAAATCTATATAGATATTGTCCTTATATACCCTTGTAATTATAGGTATCTCATATTCCCTTAAAGCTTTTTCTAATCCGTTTATACTTACACCATCTAAGCTCAACCTAATACATTTAGTTGGCATTCTTTCCAGTGGTAAAGAGCCACCACCTACTTCTGAATAATCATCTACTATCTCTACTTTGCATTTATCTAAATCAATTTTATCTATGAGTAAATTATACAAGGTTTTTGCCTTTTTTTCTAATTTATCCAGTCCCATGGACAACATATTTAAAGTTGGAATCTTTTCTATAGCCACTTTTTCATCCAAATAGAGTCTTAGGGTAGCTTCAAGGGCTGAAATAGTGAATTTGTCTACCCTAAAGGCTCTAGTTAATGGGTTTTTCTTCATGGCATCTATATATTTTTTCTTCCCCACAATAATTCCAGCCTGAGGGCCCCCTAACAATTTATCGCCGCTAAAGGTAACTATATCTACACCTTTTTTGATAGAATCCTGTACCGTGGGTTCATATTCCAAACCAAACTTGGACAAATCAATCAAAACACCACTGCCTAAATCCTCAATTAAAGGAATGTCATATTTATCCTTTAATGTCTTCAATTCTTCAGAACTTATAGAAGAAGTAAATCCTAAAATCCTATAATTACTGGTATGGACCTTTAGTAGGGCTGCAGTATTTTCATTGATTGCATTTTCATAATCCCACAAATGGGTTTTGTTGGTGGTTCCAACAGCCTTTAGGATAGCTCCACTTTGCTCCATCACTTCTGGTATTCTAAAGGAGCCTCCTATTTCTATTAACTCTCCCCTAGACACTATTACTTCCCTTCCCTTAGCAATAGTGCTCAATACCAGTAGTACTGCCGCAGCATTATTATTTACCACCATGGCGTCTTCTCCACCAGTAATTTCCGAAACTATATCCTCCAGATGGCTGTATCTGGAACCCCTCTCTCCTTTTTCTAAATCATATTCAAGATTGGAATAGTTAATGGCTATCTCTTTAACATTATCCATTACTTCTTCACTAATTAAGGAACGTCCAATATTGGTATGGATTACTACCCCTGTCCCATTGATTACTCGCCTAAGCTTATAGGAATTCTTTCTATGGGCCCTATCTATTATTAGTTCTACTAATTGCCTATTCCTTTCTTTTACCTCTTCTTCATTTATAGACCCCTTTTTTATATCCTCTCTCAATATCTCTATCTCTTCCCTGATAGAGTCGACTACTATTTTTCTTGGCATAGAATTTAATAATTCTATTATCCTATCCTTTTCTAATACTTCATCTACTTTTGGTATCAATTTAAACAAATTTTTCTCTTGTGCCATATAATCCCTCTCTTTTCTTATTATTCTACTATTAAATAATATTCCTCTTTTTCAACTACTTCTCCGATAACTCCATGTCTGGTGGGTGTGTTTGATAATTCCTCCAATAACAGATCTGCATTATCCTTAGGTACAGATATGAGCAATCCTCCTGAAGTTTGAGGATCAAACAAAACATCCTCCATCTCCCTAGATACATTAGGGCCAAATTTTACCTTATCCCCTATATGCCCTCTATTTGCATAAGCTCCACCAGGTACTAATCCCATCTGGGCGTATTCTAGTGCCTTTGATATTATGGGAACAGATTCATGATTTATTTTAATAGTAACAGAACTTCCTTCAGCCATCTCTAAACTATGGCCTAAAAGTCCAAAACCTGTAATATCAGTTACACTATTTACCTTTACCTTATCTATGGCCTCTTTGGCATATTTGTTCAAGGTAGACATTATATGAACAGCTTCTTCATAGGCATCCTTATCAGCCAATCCTCCCTTTATGGCTGTATTTATTATACCTAAACCTATGGGCTTAGTTAATATGAGTAGATCTCCTGGTTTTGCATTGCTATTGGTTAATATCTGGTCAGGGTGGACAAATCCTGCTACCGATAGGCCATATTTAGGTTCATCATCCTCTACCGTATGGCCTCCTACTAGAAGGGCCCCTGCCTCCTTTACTTTATCATATCCTCCCTTAAGTATTTCAGTCAAAATATCTGTACTTAAACAGTTTGGAAAACATACTATATTCATAGCCAGCTTAGGCTCTCCCCCCATGGCATATACATCGGATAGAGAGTTGGTGGCTGCTATTTGTCCAAATACATATGGGTCATCTACAACCGGGGTAAAAAAATCTAAGGTTTGGATCAATGCCAAATCATCATTTATCCTATAAACCGCTGCATCATCGGAAGTTTCTAGGCCTACTATAAGATTTTCATCAAAAGTTTTTGGTAAGTGGCACAAAACTTGTGCCAATACATCGGGACCGATTTTAGCTGCTCAGCCTGAAGCCTTGGTCATTTGGGTTAATCTATTTTCCATTTCTTTCACTCCTTCATTTTACAGTAATCAAATCCTTAATGCTTTCAAACTTCTTATCACCTATACCTGACACATTCATAATATCCTCTATGGTTCTAAATGGGTTTCCTTGTCTATACTCTATTATTCTCTGGGCTAAAACCTCACCTATACCTGGTAGTGTCATCAATTCTTCCTTGGTACAGGTATTTATATTAACCTTACCATTGGGGCTATCAAAATTATTAGTTGAACTATTTACATTTGAGCTTTCAATAGGTATATCATCTTCCCCTATCTTTGGTATATATATTTTTTCCTCATCTACTAATCTCTTTGCCAAGTTAATTTTATCTAAGTCGGCGTCTTTTTTCAATCCTCCTGCCAAATTTACTGCATCTATAACCCTAGAGCCAGCTTTTAGTACAACTATGCCAGGCTTATATACCTCCCCACTTATATGTACCATTATCTCCTCATCATCTTCATCTATTTCCTCTTCTTCCATTTCCATTAGGATATTTTCTGAAATTGCATATTCACTATTCTCTTTATTACCTATTAAGGGATTTTTATTCAAAAAATTGAACAAGGATATTAATACTATTACCACAATTAACAAAATCACAATCACCTGTTCTTTTTTTGTAAAATACCACATATAAAAATCCCCCTCCTAAAAACTAATGCTATGTATGAATATTCTACTATTTGTTGAATTTTCCTCCTTTTATCCAAAAAATACTTTTTTCTTATTAATAATTTCCTCTATTTCTGATATACTTAAGTTATATAAAAAAAGGGGGGAGCTATTTGAAAAAAATTGTATTATTAGTATTACTTTTATTGTCCGCTACATATACTAGATCCTATGCAGATAGCTTAAGCCTTTCCGGGGAAGGGGCCATATTAATTGACTCTGATACAGGTCAAATCCTATATGAAAAAAATCCCCACAAAAAATTACATCCAGCCAGTACTACCAAAATAATGACGGCAATACTAGCCTTGGAGCTTGGAAATATGGATGATATAGTCACCGTGGATGAAGAAGTGGTAAGATTAACTGATGGCAGCCATATAGCCCTAGAGCCAGGTGAACAATTACGGTTTGAAGATTTGGTCAATGCTTTGCTAATTGAATCTGCCAATGATTCTGCCCTGGCTATTGCCAAACATATCTCAGGTAGCATAGAAGAATTTGCCAGGCTTATGAACCATAAAGCTAAGGAATTAGGTTCTCTCAACACCAACTTTGTCAATCCAAATGGTCTAACCCATGAGGGGCATCTTACCACCGCCTATGACTTAAGCTTAATGGCAAAATATGCTATGGAAATCCCAGCTTTTAGAGATATAGTATGCAATTATACATATACCATACCAAAGACCAATAAAAAAACTGAAGAAAGGTATTTAAAATCTGCCAATAGACTATTATATAGCAATGAAAAAATCAATGTGGATGGGGTATCTGTTCCTATTAAATATGAGGGAGCTAATGGTATTAAAACTGGATATACCTTGGCTGCTAAAAATTGTCTTGTGGCTTCAGCCAGTAGAAACGGTCATAATTTAATTGCAGTAGTACTAAAATCAAATGGCAGGGAAGTATTTGCAGACATTCACAAATTATTAAATTATGGATTTAATAATTTTGAAAAGGCCAATATAGCCGTAAAAGATCAATTTATTGAAAATATTAGCATAGAAGAGGGAGTTTATCCACTAGTGGCAGGAATAATAAAGGATAATCTATCCCTTTCCATACCCAAGGGCTCCCTAGAAAAAATAGAAAGAAAAATAATTATTGATGATGATATAATAGCCCCTATAGAAAAGGGCCAAACTTTAGGAAAGGTGGAATACTATTTAGAAGGGGAGTTTATTGGACAAGTAGATATAGTATCTACCTTAGATGTTGAAAAAATACAGCCTATGAGTATTTGGGAAAAAATAAGGGAAAGATGGTATTTAGGCTTAATTGGATTGTTTATTTTAATTAGAATCACCGCCTTCTTCATACGAATACGAAACAAAAGGCACAGGCGGTCACTATATAGGATACCAAGCTCATTCCATTAATACAAAATTTCATAAATTTAATCGCTGAAAAAAACCTTGCCTCAATTTTGGGACAAGGTTTTTGATATTTATATTACGGCTATAGCTTCTATTTCAACATCTACTCCCTTAGGAAGCCCTGCAACTTCTATACAGGCCCTGGCTGGTTTGTGTTCATTGAAATACTCCCCATAGGCTTCATTTACCAAGGAGAAATCATTCATATCGGTGATGTAAATAGTTATTTTAGCTATATTCTCTAATGAGGCTCCCCCTTCTCCTAATATGGCCAAAATATTTTCTATACATGCTCTAGTTGCTTTTTTAATATCATCCTTTATCAATTCTCCTGTTTCCATGTCTACTGGAAGTTGGCCTGATACAAATATTAAATTACCAGCCTTAATTCCTTGAGAATAGGGACCAACTGCCTCTGGTGCCTTATTGGTAGAAATAGCTTTTATATTCATATGTCTACCTCCTTATAATATTAAAATAAATCTCATTTCAGATGAAATGAGATTATAGTATGTCGTCTATCAATAATTCATCACTGCCTGACCAAAGTTTTTCTAAATTGTAAAACTCCCTCTCATCCTTATGGAAAACGTGCACAACTATATCTCCATAGTCTAATAATACCCATCTACCTTCCCTATAGCCTTCCTTACCAGAGGCAAAATAGCCTTTCTCTTCCATTTTTTCTTCTATTTCATCAGCTATTGATATAACCTGTATTGTGGAGTTGCCACTCACTATTATAAAATAATCGGTAATGGGAGTTAATTTCCTTAGATCTAATACTTTTATATCAAATCCTTTTTTGTCATCACAAGCTTTAACTATAGTTAATATTCTTTTATCAATTTCCTTCACTCAACTACCCCCTGATCTTTAATAAACTTGTTCATTTTCTATAATATTAACAGCTCTTTGTTCTGCAAATAGCGATTGAACCAACCTAGAAGTTTCATATTCGTCAGGAATGAAATAGGATACTCCCCCTATATACTCACTATGGCCAGGTAATGTGGCCATCTTCATTCCTTCCGTATCAAAAGATTTGGCATGTACAGCAAATTTCATTATTAAATCTAGAGGTATATTTGTTTCAACATTATTGTAGTAGGATTTAATCATTTGAGGAATATTTACTATATTTGCTGGCCTTAAGGCTTTTTCAATAGCAGCTTTCATAAATTCCTGCTGGGCCCTTATCCTGCCCAAATCTTGATCTGCATATCCTTTCCTAAACCTTAAAAACTGTAAAGCCTTATCCCCATCTAAAGTCTGGTATCCCTTTTTCAAATCTATATATAAAGGTGGATCTGCAACTGGATCGCTATACTTCATATCCATGGGAACATATATGTCCACTCCTCCTATAATGTCCACCATTTCCTTTACTATATTATAATCAACCTTAACATAATATTCTAGGTCTATGCCAAGTAAATCCTTGACAGCCTTTACAGAAAGCTCTGGCCCTCCATAGGAATGGGCATGATTTATCTTTTCTTCATACTTTCTACCTCGAATTCGGGCTTTAGTATCCCTTGGTATGGAAAGGATTGATATCTCTCCAGTTGATGTGTCTAGTCTACACAACATCATTGTATCAGTTCTGATGCCTGAAGTTTGACTCACATCCTTTGAATCTACACCTAATAATAGGAAAGTAATATCATCTTTCCCCTCTATTAATCTATCTATAAAAGTTTCCTTATATTGGTACTCTCCTTGTTCCCCTTCTGCCTTTATAACAGTTTTATATATAAATCCACCCCATATTGCGGAAAATAGAATTAATGAAATAAAAAAAGTTCTAAAAAATGTCTTTTTCACTGGACCTCACTCCATATTTTTCAGATTTAAAAAGTAATTTCTTGCTTCCACTGTATCTAAGTGTATTAAATTTCCCCTATCAATTATATATTTTATTGTATTATCCATTGCAAGTAAAATGGAATTATCAATATCTATAAAGGCTTCCCTTCTTATTTCCTCAACACCTGGAAAATTTCTACCTGGCTCTATAAGGTCCCCAATATATATTATCTTTTCTAATAGACCCATATTTTTTCGTCCTGTGGTATGAAAACGGATGGCATCTAATATCTCCTCATCATTTATATTGTATTCCCTTTTAGCTATTTCTTTGCCCAAAGGTCCATGAATGAGTTCTTTATTCCTTGTCATAACATTATCTAGAATTATACCAAATTCTTCAGCCATTTTCAACAAATTAATTTGGCCTTGAAGCTTGCCACAATCATGTAAAAGTCCAGCAATAGCAGCTTTTTCTATGGGATAACCATAGTGGGCTGCAAGCTCTATACTAGTATTCATAACGCCCACTGAATGATTATATCTTTCAATTCCAATACTCTTTTTAAGCTTTTCATGTATCCATTTATCTACCATACAGTTCACCTATATAATTTGTTTTTTTCTATGTAGAATTCCACAGATTGGGGGACTAGATATTTTATTGACAATCCCCTCTTTACCCTTTCCCTAATCTGAGTAGAAGATATTTCTATTAGGGGTAGTTCCAAAGGATATATTAAAGAATTGTACTCCTCCCTTAATTTTTTTATCCAATCTTCTATACTATCAGCCTCCTGGCTTGGTCTTTTGGCCACAATAAAATTACATATTTTTAACAAGTTCTCATAATCCTTCCATTTGTCTATTTGATATAGGGAATCAGAACCCAATATGAAATAAAAATCCCTATTTTTATACTTACTCTGCAAATATTTTATTGTATCTATGGTATAGGTTGTCTTTTCCCTATCCATTTCTATGGTGGATAATTCAAAATAGGGATTGGAATTGATAGCCAATAGGGTCATATTCAATCTATGTAAATTAGAAGATATGTACTTATTATCCTTATGGGGGGGCCTACCTGTTGGTATGAAAAGCACCTTATCCAAATTAAAATTTGTCCTAGAATATTCAGCCAATATCAAATGTCCATTGTGGATTGGATCAAATGTACCTCCCATGATACCTATCCTGATCTTTTCCATATATATGCCTCCAATTAAATATTTACAATATATAAACTTCAGAATATCACTTCTGAAGTTTATATATTGTCTGCATATTAAGGTAACTCAATCTTTTTATTCTTCTTGGATTCCCTATATAGGACGAATTTGTTTCCAATACTTTGTACAAATTCAGCCCCTGTCTTTTCTGCCAATTCATTAGCCACTTCTTTAGGATTTAAGAAACTGTTATTCAATACTTTAATTTTTATAATTTCCCTTGCCTCTAAGGCATCATCTACTTGTTTGATAAAGTTTTCAGTAATTCCATTTTTACCAATTTGGAATATAGGATCTAAATTATTGGCTATACCTTTTAAAAAACTCCTTTGCTTTCCCGTTAACAATTATTACACTCCTTTAATTAAATCTCAATTTCTTTTCTGGATTTTCTCCTATGGGATTCATAGTTCCTACTGCCCTTCTTCCAGCCAGTTCTCAATTTTTCCTCAGGTTTATAATTTTCATTTATTACTACTTGATTTTTCGCTATACAATAATATATTGGTTGATTCTCTTTACAATTACCACAGTTAAAACATTCCATATTGTTTATAAACCCTCCATTATTCAAAAAATTCAAATTCATATCCGCAGATAAATACTGAATCATTATCTTCTATTCCCAATTCCTTTAACCTATCTATGACTCCTTTTTTCCTTAAAGTGTTTTGAAAATACCTTAATGAATCATGATCATCAAAATTAGTTGAATATAACAATCTCTCTATAAAGGCTCCCTCCACAATATATTTTCCATCTTCCTTTTTCACTATAATGGATTCTTCCTCTGGCTTCTCAAGTGTAATATCTATTTTTTCATCAAAGGTTTCATATGTGCTATCTACACTTTCTAAAAGTTCCCATATTCCAAATTTTAATTTGTTTAATCCCTCTTTGGTTGCTGCAGATATAGGAAATACCTTATATCCCTTTGGTTCAAATTCTTCCTTTATATCCATTAGCCAGTCTTCTGCCCCAGGCAAATCCATTTTATTAGCTGCAATTATTTGAGGTTTCTCCTCTAACTTAGCATCATATTTAAACAATTCCTCATTAATTTTATAAAAATCATCTATTGGATTTCTTCCTTCAAAACCAGAAGCATCAAGTACATGGACCAAGACCCTGGTTCTTTCTATGTGTTTCAAAAAATCATGGCCTAATCCTGCCCCTTCATGGGCACCCTCTATTAGTCCGGGGATATCAGCAATTACAAAACTTTTCTCTTCATCCACTCTAACAACCCCTAAATTAGGCTTAAGGGTAGTAAAATGATAGTTGGCAATCTTAGGTTTAGCATCAGAAAGAACTGATAAAATAGTGGATTTGCCTACATTAGGAAAACCAACTAATCCTACATCTGCCAATAACTTCAGTTCTAAAATAACAGTTCTTTCCTCCCCCTTACTGCCAGCTTCTGAAAACCTTGGTGCCTGTCTTGTAGGGGTTGCAAACTTAGCATTACCCCTGCCCCCTTTGCCTCCTCTTGCAATTACAAAGGTTTGACCATGTTCCCTAATATCCACTATAACCTTATTGGTTTCCGCATCCTTTACTAAGGTGCCTACAGGCACTTTAAGTATTAAATCCTTACCCTTTTTCCCAAATTGTTTCTTAGTCCTTCCATTTTCTCCATCTTCTGCCTTATATTTTCGTTTATACTTAAAATCCATTAAGGTCCTAATTCCTTCGTCCCCTTGTAGAATAATACTGCCTCCATCCCCCCCATCTCCACCAAAGGGGCCTCCTGCAGGCTCATATTTTTCTCTTCTAAAAGCTACGGCGCCATCTCCACCTTTTCCTGCTTTTAATGTGATTTTAGCTACATCTACAAACATACTCCAATCATCCTTTTACATTCAGTAATTTTATTATATCAACAAAAAGAAGCCTGTCAATAATTAATAATACTATTATCACACTACAAACTTTATTTTATTTCTTCTCTCATATATTATTCTTAAAATATTATCAAAAAAAAGCTTACCCAGTGGTAAGCTTATCAATCTATGCTAATTCAGATACAGGATATACGCTAACTTGTTTTTTATTTCTACCTTTTCTTTCAAATCTAACTACCCCATCTACTTTAGCAAACAGGGTATCATCTCCACCTCTACCTACATTTAGACCAGGATGAATTTTGGTTCCCCTTTGCCTAACAAGTATATTACCTGCTAATACATATTGGCCATCGCCTCTTTTAACTCCCAGTCTTTTAGATTCGCTATCTCTACCGTTTCTAGAACTACCTACTCCCTTTTTAGAAGCGAATAGCTGTAAATTCATTTTGATCATACCGTTACACCTCCCTATATATAAGAGTGACATACTCTGGGTAATTTTCAACTATGGATATAATCCCAATTTCTAATGTCTTAAGAACAATTTCAGTCTTATTTCTAATATCCATATCTAAATCAGGAAGGGTTACATCTAAAATTCCTTCATCCTCATCTATAATATAATGGACCTCATCTTCTTTAATACCACAAATCTTTACTAAAGAGATTAAAGCCGTTTGTGCCAAAACAGATACCCCTGCACAAACTATATCCTGTCCTTTTACATCATGACCTGCATGCCCTTTAATACTATATCTATCGATATAACCCTCATTATTTTTATATAGACATACCCTAATCATAATTAACCAACAATCTTTTCGATCTTTAATTTAGTATAAGGTTGGCGATGTCCTTGTTTTTTTCTGTAATTCTTTTTAGGCTTATACTTGAATAAGACTATTTTCCTTGCTTTTCCATGTTCTAATACAGTAGCTTCTACTTTAGCATTTTCAATATAAGGTTTTCCAACAATTAAATCGCCTTCTTTGGAAATAAGAAGAACTTTTGTTAAATCTACTTTTTCTCCTTCTTCCTTATCGATTTTTTCAACAAATAGAGTATCTCCTTCTTGAACCCTATATTGTTTTCCACCTGTTTCAATTATTGCATACATTATTATATTGCACCTCCTCTATCCAGTCTCGCCAATGTTAGGTGGCTATGCTTTAAACCCACATTGAGCGGCTACCTACAAGAAAAAATTGTATCAGATAATCATCCATTTGTCAATACAGACATAAATATTTGTATTATTATTCTATGATAATGTCATATTAAATTCATTCTGATAAAATGTCATATATGAGAGAGGAGATATTTAATATGACTCAAAAAGAAATAACTAGACTTAGAGTCATTAATCAAACTATTGATGGAGTGTTAAC
>JAAYEM010000026.1 GCA_012728725.1 Tissierellia bacterium
AATTACTTCTAACCATATCCTACACCGATCCAGAGGGAGTAGTGTATAAGCTAATTGAAGACTTAGGAGAAGAGCCCTTTGATATAAATAAAACAGGGCAGATTGAGGTAATAGGATGGTTGTATCAGTATTATAATACTGTACCCAAAGAAGAAGTAGATGCAGCTGTAAAAAAGAATAAGAAGGTAGATAAAAATACTCTACCAGCAAAAACCCAATTATTTACCCCGGAATGGATAGTAAAATATATGGTACAAAACTCATTAGGTAGGCTTTGGATAGAGAGAAAAATAGCAATGGGAAGCAGTAAAAGTGAAGAAGAATTAGCCAAAGAATATGGCTGGGAATATTACTTACCAGAAGCTGAGCAAACAGAAGAAGTAAAAGTAGAACTTAAAAATATAAGAAAGGATAGGAAAAATCTAAGAGTTGAGGATATAAAATTTATCGATCCATCTATGGGCAGTGGCCATATATTAGTATATGCCTTTGATATGTTCATGCAATTTTACCTAGAAGAGGGCTATACAGAAAGTGAAGCAGCAGAAAGTATAATAGAGAATAATCTATATGGATTAGATATAGACAAAAGAGCCTATCAACTGGCTTATTTTTCCCTCATGATGAAGGGAAGGCAGTATAGTAGGAGAATACTTAATAAGGGTTTAAAGAACAACTTATATTATTTCATAGACAGCAAGAATATTAATAGAAAACAAATAGGATATTTGGGTGGAACTATAGAAGATGAGGATGCAAGAAAGGAATTAAGAGATGATATTCTAGGAATATTAGATCTATTTAAAGATGCAAGGGAATTAGGCTCTATTATTAGAATTGAAAAGGAATATGATTATGATAAGTTAATTGAGTTTATAAAACACGCAGATGATGCAAATGCCCTTCCTATGGAGTTAGTGGGAATAGAAGAAACACAAGAAAAATTAATGTCAATTATGAATCTAACTAAAATACTATCAAATAAATATGAAATAGTGGTTACCAATCCTCCTTATTTAGGTAGAGGATATATGGGTGCAAATTTAACTAAGTACTTAGATAAAAAATATAAGAATACAAAAGCGGATTTATTTGCAGTATTTATGGAAAAATGCGAGGAATTACTAGGAAAAAGTGGATATTATGGGATGATAAATCAACATTCATGGATGTTTTTAGCTAGTTTTGAAAAGTATAGAGAGAGACTGCTTTTAGAAAATAATATAATTAATATGTTACACTTGGGACCTAGAGCTTTTGAGGAAATTGGTGGAGAAGTAGTACAATCTACAGCCTTTATAATGATGAAAAACAAATTGAATGACTACATATGTGTCTATATTAGACTTGTAGACTTTGGTAATGCAAGAGAAAAAGAAATAAAAGCACTAGAAGCCATAGAAAATCCAGACTGTGGATACTACTATGAAACTAGTCAAGATAACTATAAATTAATACCAGGCAGCCCCATTGCCTATTGGGCCAGCAATGCTTTTATAAATATTTTCCAAAACAAAACCCTTAAGGATTATTCCACTATTATTACCGGTATGACTACGGGAAACAATAATCTGTATTTACGATTTTGGCATGAGGTAGATATCAATAAAATTAATTTCAACCAATGGGATATGGATAGCATCGATTTAAATGAAAAATGCTGGATTCCTTACAACAAGGGAGGGCCTAGGAGGAATTGGTATGGAAATAATGAGTATATAGTAAATTGGGGCCAGCATGAGCATTTTAACAGAGCAAAGACTACATTAAAGCATCTGTATTTGAGAAAGGGTATTACCTGGCCCTTTGTTACCAGTGGTGATTTTTCAGCCCGGTTTTTTGGAGAGGGGTTTCTATGGGATGTAGCAGGATCCCCATGTTTTTTCCATGATGATAATACCTTATATTATTGCCTTGGGTTTATGTGTACTAAATTGTGTAATCAAATACTTAAAACTATAAATCCAACCATAAATGTTCAAGCAGTAGATTTGGAGAAGTTGCCCATCATATATTCCAAGGAATATGAAGGGCCAATAATAGATCTAGTAAAGGAAAATATAAAACTTTCTAAGGATGACTGGGATTCCTATGAAAGGTCCTGGGATTTTAAAGCACACCCTCTTGTGAGAGGACAGTTGATAGTAGAGGATGGACAGTTAAGGAGAAGGTATAAAACCATTGAAGAGGCCTTTAATAATTGGAAAGAAGTATCTACCAATAGGTTTAATAGGCTTAAGGCCAATGAAGAAGAATTGAATAATATTTTCAACCATATCTATGGACTTGAGGCTGAGATAAGCCCTTATGTAGAGGATGAGTATATTACGGTATCTGTAGCAGATAGGGAAAGGGATATCAAATCCTTCATATCCTATGCTATAGGATGTATTTTGGGAAGATATTCTTTAGATGTGGAAGGCATAGCCTATGCTGGAGGAGCTTTTGATATTAATAGATATAAAATATTTCCAGTAGAAGAGGACAATATATTGCCGGTAAACTCTGAGCCCTATTTCCAAAATGATGCAGTGTTTAAACTCATAGATTTTGTAAGGACTTTATTTGGTGAAGAGAAATTATCTGAGAATCTGCAATATATAGCTGAGGCCTTAGGGATTAGAGAAAATGAAACCCCAAGGGATACTATAAGAAGGTATCTATTAAATGATTTTTACAAGGACCATGTACAGGCCTATAATAATAGGCCCATATACTGGATGTTTACATCAGGAAAGCAAAAAGCCTTTAACGCCCTCATATACATGCATAGGTACCATAGCTCAACCCTATCTAAATTAAGGATAGATTATCTCCATGTATTACAGGCTAGATTAGAGGGAGAGAGATTAAATCTAGTCAAACTGATAGAGGATATGGAAAGTAGTAGGGAAAAAAGACAGATAGAAAAGGAGATTTCCCAATTGGAAAAACAAATAATTGAACTAAAAAAGTATGATGATAAACTACACCATTTAGCCGATATGATGATAGAAATTGACCTAGATGATGGAGTAAGATCCAACTATGGAAAGTTCAAAGGATTGCTTGAAAGGATTTAGAAATTTTCTGATAAAAATATTTACTGTAGAAATGTTTGAAAAATATGCTATAATATTTTGATAATACTGTTTTTAGAATACAGTTGTTAGAGGTGAATCGTATGATAAAAAAATTCAAAAAAGTATTGGTAGCAAATAGAGGAGAAATAGCCATAAGAATTTTTAGAGCATGTAATGAGCTGGGTATTAGGACTGTAGCCATATACTCTAATGCAGATAAGAATTCCCTATTTAGGACCAAGGCAGATGAATCCTATTTAATAGGTCAGGATAAGGGTCCTATAGAAGCATATTTGGATATTGATGGAATTATCAACCTGGCATTAAGTAAGGGTGTAGATGCTATACATCCAGGATATGGATTTTTGGCTGAAAACTCTGAGTTTGCAAGGAAATGTCAAGAAGTAGGCATTGAATTTATAGGGCCTACCTATGAAATAATGAAAAAATTAGGGGATAAGATAAATTCAAAAAAGGTAGCCAATAGTATAGGGGTGCCTACTATACTAGGCAAGGAACATGCTATACACTCTGAAGAAGAGGCCATAGAGGCAGCTAAATACTGTGGTTATCCTGTTATATTAAAAGCTACTGCCGGTGGTGGCGGCCGAGGAATGAGGGTAGTTTGGAATGAAAAAGATCTTATAGAGGAATATCATAGTGCCAAGAGTGAAGCTAGAAAGGCCTTTGGCATTGATGATATATTTATAGAAAAATATATTGAAAAGCCAAAGCATATAGAGGTTCAAATATTGGCTGACAAATATGGCAATATTGTCCATCTATATGAAAGGGACTGTTCCATACAGAGAAGGCATCAAAAAATTATTGAATATACTCCTGCCTTTTCTATTACAGAGGAACAAAGGAAAAGAATATGTGAAGATGCTGTTAAAATAGCAAGGGCTGTAAATTATAGAAATGCAGGAACTGTTGAATTCCTACTAGATGCCAATGGAAATCATTATTTTATAGAAGTGAATCCACGAATTCAGGTGGAACATACTATCACTGAGTTGGTTACTGGTATTGATATAGTTCAAGCTCAGATATTAATAGCTCAAGGATATTCCCTAGATTCAGATGGGATTGGGATTAAATCTCAGGAGGATATCCAACCTAGGGGATATGCTATACAATGTAGGGTAACAACAGAGGACCCTTTAAATAACTTTGCCCCTGATACTGGAAATATAGATATTTATAGGACTGGGTCTGGTTTTGGTATAAGGCTTGATGGGGGCAGTGGCTTTACTGGGGCAACCATAAGCCCATACTATGACAGCCTTTTAGTAAAGGTATCTGCATGGTCAAGGACCTTCAGCGATGCTACTAGAAAGGTAATTAGAGCCTTAAGGGAAGTGAAGGTAAGAGGGGTCAAAACCAACATCCCCTTCCTAATAAACGTTTTAAATCATGAGGAATTCCAAAAAGGTAACTGTGATACTGGCTTTATTATGGACAATCCAGAATTGTTTGATATAACCATAAAGAAGGATATTGAGCTTAAATTGTTAACCTTTATTGGAGAAAAGGTGGTCAATGAAACCAAAGGATATAAACCAGAGTTTGATACCCCTAGAATTCCCCAAATAGAGAGGCCTAAGGATCTTAGTGGAACAAAGCAAATATTAGATTCTAAGGGGCCTGAAGGATTGGTTGAATGGATTAAGAATAATAAAAAATTACTTCTTACCGATACAACCATGAGGGATGCCCACCAGTCCTTGATGGCCACTAGGATGAGAACTATAGATATGTTGAGGATAGCTGAAGCTACCTCAGTATTAGCCAAGGACCTCTTCTCTTTAGAGATGTGGGGAGGGGCAACCTTCGATGTGGCTTTCAGATTTTTGAAGGAATCCCCTTGGGATAGATTAGAGCTATTGAGGGAGAAGATACCCAACATATTGTTCCAGATGCTTTTAAGGGGAGCCAATGGGGTTGGATATAAAAACTATCCTGACAATGTAATAAGGGAATTTATAAGGGAGTCTGCTAAGAGTGGAATCGATGTATTTAGGATATTTGATTCATTAAACTGGCTAGAGGGAATGAAGGTGGCCATAGAAGAAGTATTAAAAACTGGTAAAGTAGCTGAGGCATGTATCTGTTATTCAGGAGATATATTGAATAAGAATAAGAAAAAATATACTCTAGAATATTATGTTAAAATGGCCAAGGAAATAGAAAAGACTGGAGTTCATATACTAGGGATCAAGGATATGTCCTCACTATTGAAGCCAATGGCTGCCTATGAGCTGATAAAGGCATTGAAAGAGGAGATTAGTATTCCAATTCACCTTCATACCCACGATACCAGTGGTAATGGAGTTGCAACAGTATTGATGGCTGCTCAGGCTGGAGTAGATATAGTAGATACTGCCTTTAACAGTATGGCGGGATTAACCAGTCAGCCAGCATTAAACTCTGTAGTTGCTGCCTTAGAACATACAGAAAGGAGCACAGGACTAAATTTAGATAACCTACAATTGATATCCGATTATTGGAGTGTAATCAGGCCAATCTATAGTAAATTTGAGTCTGGCTTAAAGTCTGGAACTACAGAGATATACAAGTATGAAATCCCTGGAGGCCAATATTCAAATCTAGGATCCCAGGTGGAAAGCTTTGGCCTAAAGCATAGGTTTGATGAGGTTAAGGAGATGTACAAAACTGTAAATGAAATGCTAGGAGACATTATAAAGGTAACTCCTTCTTCTAAAGTGGTAGGAGATATGGCCATATTCATGGTACAGAACGATTTAACACCAGAAAATATCTATGAAAAGGCTAAGGATATGGCTTTCCCTGATTCAATGGTATCCTATATGAAGGGTGAAATGGGCCAACCTATGGGTGGTTTCCCAGAAAAATTACAAAAATTAGTATTAAAGGGGGAAAAGCCTATAACTTGCCGGCCTGGTGAATTGTTGGAACCAGAGGATTTTGACAAGATAGCAGAACATTTAAGCACTAATTTCAAAATAGAACCCACCATGAAGGATATATTGTCCTACGCCATGTATCCAAAAGTATTCGAAGATTATCTGAAATATGTAGAAGAAAATGGAGATTTCAGCAGGATGAGCAGTGATATATTCTTCTATGGTTTAAGGGAAGGTGAAACAGGGGAAGTAGAAATAGAAGAAGGAAAGACCTTAGTTATAAAACTACTTGAAATTGGAGATGTGGACGATGAAGGATACAGAACACTATACTTTGAGGTAAATGACAGCAGAAGGGCCATAAAGATATTTGATAAGGACAGTAAAGTGTCAAAAGAGGTAGTTAGTGTCCAGATGGCAGATCCAGATAATATAAAGGAACTGGGAGCAAGTATACCAGGGGTAGTATCTAAAATCCTAGTCAAAG
Organism: Tissierellia bacterium; assembly: GCA_012728725.1. Taxonomy (GTDB): domain Bacteria; phylum Bacillota; class Clostridia; order Tissierellales; family Tepidimicrobiaceae; genus JAAYEM01. Next base: position 6,438 of record JAAYEM010000026.1, read on the forward strand.
CTGGAGATAAAGTAGAGAAGAATCAATTGGTTGCTGTAATTGAGGCTATGAAGATGGAAACCAATGTTACTGCTCCTGTAGATGGTGTGGTTAAATCAATAGTGGTAAAAGAAGGACAGAATGTAGAAACAGGAGAGCTATTGATGAGATTAGAATAAGTTAGACTGTGAGGAAAGTATTGTATAGGACTTTTCTCACAGTCTTTTTGTTTCTATGGGTATATATAAAGAAAATAGATCAATTACCATCCTATATTTTCTAGATAGATTATTTAGGCTGGCAAATGGGATCATGTATAGTTATTAATATCATTATTTACTGATTAAGAATATGAAATGTGTGATATAATATAAGGCATAATATAAGGCATAATATAAGGCACCATTGATAGAAAAAGCATAATTAAATCCCCAATAAATCATAATATTATAAACTATATCCGTTAGGAGGAAACCATATGACCAAGATTATAATAGATAGTACCTCAGATTTGCCTAAATCTATAATCCAAGAGTATGATATAGATGTGCTACCCCTTAGGGTTTTGATAGAGGATGTGGAGTATTTGGATAAGGTTACCATTACGGTAGATGAGGTATATGAGGCAATGAGAAGGGGAATTTGTCCCAAGACTTCTTTGCCTAATCCCAAAAAAGCCTATGACCTGTTTAAAAAATATGCATCCCAAGGCATTAATTTTATCTTCTACTCCTTTTCTTCTAGGCTTTCAAATACCTATCAAACCTGTCGTATTGTTATCGATGAGCTAAAAAAAGAGTACCCCCATGTTAAAATGGAGATAATAGATACCAAGGCAGGTTCATTGGCATCAGGCTTGATAAGCTTACAGGGAGCCTGGTTATCTAGGATAGGTACTAAATTTGAAGATATTATTAAATACACAAAGGAAAATATAGAACATATAGAACACGTTTTTACCATAGATGATCTAAGCTGGCTTCTAAAGGGGGGGAGGATTAGTAAAGGTGAAGCAATAGTGGGGAAGGCTTTGAAGATTAAGCCTATTTTAGATGTTCAAGATGGTAAAATAGCTGTGATCCAAAAGGTAAGGGGGAGAAAAAGGGCATTGGCTACCCTTGTAAACCTTGTCCAGGAAAGGATTAAAGATTTTCCAGAGCAGATTATAGGCATAGCCCATGCAGATGATCTAAAAACTGCTTTGGAAGTAAAGGATATGATAAGGGAGAGGATAGGGAATAACAATATAATAATAGAGAAAATAGGTAGTGTGCTGGGTTCCCATTTAGGAATTGGTGGAGTTGGGGTATTCTTTTTCAATAAGAAGCCTAAAATCTATATAGATGGAATTTCATCTACATAGATTTTAACATTTGTAATAATAGCTAGTGTTTGGAAATTTTGACCCAAATTATTAAATATGTATATGTAAATGAAACCAATCACCTTGTAGGCCTACAATGTGATTGGTTTTAATATAACCTATATATTACCCCACAAGCTAACCTCTTTCCAGCATTTCCCGATGGTTGGGTCCTGTAATCGTCAGGGTTTTGATGTATTATTACCGATTTTCCTATAATATCCTTTGGTTTAAATTTATCTGTAAAAAAGCTCATCCTAGCATAACCATTATTGGAAAATATTACAGGAAAATCTCCAGCATGGTTTCCGTGGGGTTGATTTGTTGGATTATAATGATCTCCTGCAGACTTAAAGGGGTCCTTAGGATCTGTAATTTCACAGATTCCAAATTGGTGTATGTGGAATCCAAAGGGCCCTATAGGATCCTTCCCATCCATGGCGGGCCTATATAAGGGTAAGCCCCACACTTCTACAAATACCTCTGTCCCCCCTGCCACATCATCAAAATATATGTTACCATATATATTAGGAGCTAGATTGCCACCTACTATCTTAGCATATGCAGTAATTTTTTCCCTGTAACTCATACCTATTCCTCCTCGTATAATAATGTTGTAGTTAAAAACTATATTTACTTTTCTATCTCA
>JAAYEM010000027.1 GCA_012728725.1 Tissierellia bacterium
CACCTGGTTCAGCCGCTGCAGCAGCCTTTGCATTGATCCTAGGTATTGACGTAATACTAGATATGGGTAGAACTACAGCAAACGTTACTGGTGACATGGTAGGAACTTGTATAGTTGGTAAAACTGAAAACTTAATGGATCATTCCAAGTGGGAGTAATACTAAATATATAGGACTTATATTTTAGTCAACCTATAGAAAACCAATAATGCCCCACCTTAAATCTAATAGCTAAGAGAAATACCTCAGAACAAAAGTCCCAAAACTGGGACGGATTTTAGGGAAGTTAGGCTAAGCTACCTATTTTTAGGACTTAGCCTAATTTTCTTTTTTTTGATACATATAAAAAAGCGGGCTATTATCAATATTAGATTGTTTTTTGCATAATAAAAAATGTGGCATGAAATTTGCAACTAATATATAGTGGAAATTACAGGATAGAGGTGACGAAATGGAAGGAAGAGTATTCGATATAATGAAATACACTATACACGATGGACCAGGGATTAGGAATACAGTTTTCTTAAAGGGCTGTCCTTTAAAATGCTGGTGGTGCCATAATCCAGAGAGTCAAAAGACTGAACCGCAGCTTATGTTTTTCCCTAATCGTTGTATAGGATGTAAGGCATGTATACCTGCGTGTAAACAAAATGCCATTAGTGAAGTAAATGGAATGATAGTTACCGATAAGAGCAAATGCATCGATTGTGGCGATTGTACTCTAGTATGTTATGCAGAAGCTAGACAGATGGCTGGTAAAAACATGACAGTAGATGAGGTCATATTTGAAGTCCTAAAGGATAGAGATTTTTACCAGCAATCAAATGGTGGAGTTACCTTTTCTGGAGGAGAACCCCTTATGCAGCCAAGCTTCTTAATAGAACTATTAAAGGAATTGAAGAAACGAGGTATCCACACAGCAGTAGATACCAGCGGTTTTGCATCAAGGGAAACTATAGAAGAGGTTAGCCAATATGTAGATCTATTCTTGTACGATTTGAAGCACATAGATAGCGAGAAGCATGAAAAGTATACAGGGGTACCGAATAAGATAATATTAGAAAACCTTAGATTTCTCAGTGAAATGGGCAAGGATATATTCATTAGAATTCCCATTATTCCAACAATAAATGATAGCGATGAAGACCTAATAGCCTTCAGAGATTTTATTAAAAGCCTACCTAATATTAATAGGGTAGACCTATTAGCCTACCATAAAATAGGGGAAGAGAAATATAGAAGGCTTGGTGTACCATATAGGATGCCAGATGTAGGAGAACCTAGCAAAGAAGACATGAACCGAGTTCTAAACATTATAAAGGACTGTGGTTTCAAGGTGCAAATAGGGGGCTAGCCTAAAAATTAAGAAGGGAGTATGCTCATGGGAATGAGAATAGGTTTTATTGGGACGGGGGTTATAGCTTCTGCCCTTGTAAATGGCTTTTGTTCAGCTGGTGATTTAGATCATAATATAATTGTATCACCAAGAAATGCTCAAAGGGCAAAGGAACTGGCAGATAAATATGAAAATGTAACAGTGGCCAGCTCCAATCAGGAAGTAGTAGATAAGTCTGAATGGGTTGTTCTATCAGTAGTACCCCAATTAGGAGAAGAGATTATAAGGCCATTAAAATTTAGGGAGGATCATAGGGTAGTCAACTTAATGTCAGACCGTAAACTTGAGGAAATAGCCAGTTGGATAGGAAAGACCAGGACCCTAGCCCACGTGGTTCCTCTCCCCTTTGCTGCTAGAAGGATTGGACCCATAGTTGTCTATCCCCAGGATAAGGATGTAATAGATCTATTTTCTCCTATTGGAGAGGTAGTGGCGGTAGACAGCATAGAAAAGGTTAGGGCCCTTCAAGCCATAACAGCCATGATGAGTCCCTACTACAAATTGTTATGGGAAGTAGTCAAATGGGGGCAAAGGAATGGTCTATCAGAAAAGGAATCCATGGATTATACCCTAGCATTCTTCCAAGCCCTATCCTATGAAGCTGAGCATAATGAGAAAGGGGATTTAGAAGCTCTAGCTGAGGAGATGACCCCAGGTGGCATAAATGAAATGGCCTATAAGAATATAATTAATAAAAATGGATATGAACCGTGGATTGAATCCCTGGACCAAGTTTTTGTTAGGCTAATGAATAGGCAATATTAGACAAAATAATCTAAAATTCGACAAAAAAATTTAAAATCCTATATTTTGGGTATATATTAATTTGCAAAGAAGGAGGAGGTTTGTATCTATGAATGAAAGGGTAAAAAAATTAAGGCAGGAGAGTTTAGACGCTGTGCCAAGACTTTCCTTGGAAAGGGCACAAATTGTTACCGATGCTTATAAAAAATATCAAGGTAAGGTATCAATACCAGTACTAAGGGCTTTAACTTTCAAGGAATTATGTGAAAGAAAAACCATATGCATAAACGATGGTGAACTTATAGTTGGAGAAAGGGGACCAGCACCAAAAGCTACACCTAACTATCCAGAGCTTTGCTGCCATACCGTTGAAGACTTGGAGATAATGGACAAGAGGGAAAAGGTATTCTTCAAAGTAGATGAAGAAGCAAAAAGAATCCAAGAAGAAGAGATCATCCCATACTGGGAAGGCAAATCCATGAGGGACTTAATATTTGCTAATATGACCCAGGAATGGAAGGACTGCTACGATGCAGGAATCTTCACTGAGTTCATGGAACAAAGGGCTCCAGGACACACAGTAGCAGACGGAAAAGTATTTAACAAAGGATTCTTAGAGTTCAAGAAGGAAATAGAAGAAGAAATTGCAAAATTAGATTTTATTAACGATCCAGAAGCATATGATAAACATGAACAGCTAAAGGCAATGTCCATCTGCTGCGATGCTATAATCACCTTTGCTAAAAGACATGCAGAAGAGGCTAGAAGATTAGCTGAAAAAGAAGAAGATCCTGTAAGAAAAGAAGAATTATTACAAATTGCTGAAGTATGTGAACATGTTCCAGCAAACGCTCCAAGGAACTACTGGGAAGCTTTACAAGCTTACTGGTTTGTACACCTAAGTGTTATCACTGAATTAAATACTTGGGACTCTTTCAGTCCAGGAAGGCTTGATCAACATTTATATCCATACTACAAGAAGGGTATAGAAGAAGGTACTTTAACAAGGGAAAAAGCTAAAGAACTTCTACAACTATTCTGGATTAAATTCAACAATCAGCCAGCACCACCAAAGGTAGGGGTAACACTACATGAAAGTGGAACTTACACAGACTTTGCTCAAATAAGTTGTGGTGGAGTAAAAGTTGATGGATCTGATGGAGTAAATGACGTTAGCTACCTAATGTTAGAAGTAGTAGATGAAATGAAATTAGTTCAACCAAGTGCTAGTATTCAATTGAGTGCTAAGAACCCAGATGAGTTCTTAAAGGCAGCTGTAAATGTAATCAAGAAGGGATGGGGTCAACCTTCAGTATTCAACACAGAAGCAATAATCGAAGAAATGTTAAGAGCTGGAAAATCCATTGAAGATGCTAGATGTGGTGGTACAAGTGGCTGTGTAGAAACTGGTGCCTTTGGTAAGGAAAGCTATGCATTAACTGGATATCTAAATCTAGTTAAGATAATGGAAATTACACTTAACAACGGAGTAGATCCACAAACTGGCAAGAAGATAGGTATAGAAACTGGAGATCCAAGAGAATTTGAAAGCTTTGATGAATTAATGGAAGCTTACAAGAAGCAAGTACACCACTTTGTAGAAATTAAGGTTAGAGGAAACAATGTAATCGAAAGACTATACGCTAAGTACATGCCATCACCATTCCTATCAATCATTATAGATGATTGTATCAAGAAGGCAAAAGACTACAATGCTGGTGGAGCTAGATACAATACTAAATATATCCAAGGAGTAGGTATTGGAACCTTAACAGACAGTTTCAGTGCTATCAAATACCATGTATATGACAAGAAGAATTTAACAATGGATAAACTTCTAGAAGTATTGAAGAACAACTTTGAAGGAGAAGAACAAATAAGACAATTACTACTAAACAAGACACCTAGATATGGTAACGATGATGACTATGCTGACAGCATAATGAGACAACTATTTGAATTGTTCTATGAAGAAGTAAATGGCAGACCAACTGTTAATGGTGGAACTTACAGAATAAACATGCTACCAACTACAGTACACGTTTATTTCGGTAAGGTAACAGGTGCTACACCAGATGGAAGAAGAGCTCATGAACCACAATCTGAAGGAATTTCACCAGTACAAGGAACAGACAGACGTGGACCTACAGCTGTAGTAAAATCCGCATCTAAGATGGACCACGTAAAAACAGGTGGAACACTGCTTAACCAAAAATTCACACCATCACTGCTACAAAATGAAATGGGTATAAGAAATCTAATGCACCTAATCAGAACCTACTTTAAACTAGGTGGACACCATATCCAATTTAATGTAATAAGCGCAGATACCTTAAGAGATGCACAAAAGAATCCAGAACAATATAAAGACCTAATAGTAAGGGTTGCAGGATACAGTGACTACTTCAACGATCTAAATGAAGGTCTACAAAATGAAATAATTGCTAGAACAGAGCATGAAGGATTCTAAGATTTAAAAGGATTCAATGGGGTGGGATTCAAATCCCACCCCAACTATTGACAAAGAGCCTATATATTTGGCTAATATAAAACATTATTATTATAAAAGAGACAAAATATTAACCTTAAGTTAGAATTTATTCCAAACTTAAGACAAATAGAAAGCAATAAAATTTAATTATCCATAATAATAACAGTTGACTGGCTATATTATTAAATAAAGGACACAGGAAATGAAAAATATTGGAAATGTTTAAAATGTTTATATATAGACAAATGAAAACTAGTGCAGGTCCCAATTTTAGTCCAACTGTCCCTTTTTGAGCACACCTTATACTTACTTGTATCAAGATAGGAACTGGAAAAATTGTAAGTTAATATGAGATATCAAGATTACCAACTTGCCTATATTGTGGTACAAAATGAATCTCTCAAACAAGGCTTGTCCCATTATCAGTACATAGAGGTATCAAATATAGTATACTTTTCCTATTTCAATCCCAAATACCTTAATATTTCAACAATTTACAATTGGCAAGAATATTGCAATAATATTAACAACGACCAATATTAGCAATATTTCCAAAGGGGGGATAATAGACAATATTACCAATCAATTAAATTGTCAATCAATTAGATGCTATTAATTTAGTATCTAAGGAGTAGGTATCTTATCTATTCCATAAAGTTTACTGGAAGAAAAATAATAAGGAGGTATCATTGTGAAAAGGCGAAGCTTTTTAGTAACCTTATTAATATTTGTACTAATTTTCTCATTAGTAGGATGTAATACATACGACAAAGAACCAGCAACCAGCGAAACAGAAACTGAAGAAACTGGTGGTGAAACTGAAGGATCAGAAAGCACTGGAAGAAAGGTGCTAACCTATTCTGTAAACACCGATGCACCAACCTTGGACAATACCATGGTAAACTCAGTTCCTTCTATGACTATAGCAGCCCACATTCAAGAAGGACTTGTAAGACTTCATGATGGTAAGGTACTACCAGGTTTAGCTGAATCCTGGGATGTATCAGAAGATGGTTTAGTGTATACCTTCCATTTAAGGGATGCAAAATGGAGTGATGGGGAGCCTGTAACTGCTCATGATTTTGAATATGCAATCAAAAGATTGGTAGATCCTGCTACTGCCAGCCCCTATTCCTTTATAGCAGAACCTATTAAAAATGCTATGAAGATAAATGCAGGAGAGCTAGCAGTTGAAGAAGTAGGGGTAAAGGCTATTGATGATAAGACCCTAGAAATCACATTAGAACAACCTACTCCATACTTTGTGAGCATGCTTAATATGCCACACTTCTATCCAACAAGACAGGACTTAGTAGAAAAATATGGCCAGGACTATGCAGCAGATCCAGATAAGTTTGCCTTCTGTGGTCCATTTATATTAAAAGAATGGAGACACGAAGATAGGTTAATCCTTGAAAAGAATGAAAACTATTGGGCTAAGGACAAAGTAAAGCTTGATGAGGTAAACATAATAGTAGTAACAGATCCATATACAGC
>JAAYEM010000003.1 GCA_012728725.1 Tissierellia bacterium
GATCCATTAAGTTTTCAGTTTTACCAACTATACAAGTTCCTACCATGTCACCAGTAACGTTTGCTGTAGTTCTACCCATATCTAGTATTACGTCAATACCTAGGATCAATGCAAAGGCTGCTGCAGCGGCTGAACCAGGTGTTGCGCTAAGGCCTACCATATCCATAACAGCTAGTAACACTACTGGACCAGAACCTGCAATACCGGCAGTACCTATAGAACCTATGGTAACTGCTAGAATCATCATCAATTGTTGTCCAGGTGATAGGGTTACTCCTATAGCATTAGCCACAAACATTACTGAAAGGATTTGATAATAGGCTTCCCCGTCCATGTTTACTTGGGCACCAAGGGGAAGGGTGAATCCACTAACAGTTCTTGAAACTCCCATTTCCTCTTCAGCAACAGTTAAGGATACTGGAAGTACTGCGTTACTACTTCTAGTAGCAAAAGCCATTAGCATAAAGTCCTTTGCTTTGCCGAAGAAAGTCTTTGGGCTTAATCTGAATGCCTTCAAAAGACCGGTATATACTACAAATATCTGGATTGCATATCCAAGGTAGCAAACTAGTATCAATTTGCCCAGTTCCCCTATAACTGCAAAACCTTCAGTGGCAAATATAGCGGAAATTAGTGCAAAAACTCCTATTGGAGTGTATTGTAAAACTCCATGGGTAATGTTAAACATTATTTCTGAGCCACCACGGCAAACATCGAGAACATTAAGTACAGCATTCCTTACCTTCTCATCTTCACTATCGCTTAGGAAGGAAACAGCAAGTCCAACAAGGGTAGCAAATATTAATACTTGTAAGTATTCTCCTTGTGCAAAAGCAGCTATTGCATTACTGGGTACCATATTTAATAGTACTTCGCTAACTGGAGGAGCTTCTGAAGCTGCAATTTCTGCACCAGCTGTTCCAGTAAGGTTGGCACCTAAACCTGGATCAAATACATGACCTAAAATAAGTCCAAAGGTAGCTGCAAATACAGTGGTTAAAATATAGTAGGTCATAATCTTTCCTGCAATTCTTCCCAGTTTAGAGGCTGGGGTCCCACCAACACCAACTACAATGGAGAAGAAGATCATTGGTAGAACAACTAATTGCAACAACTTGATCATCAGGGTTCCAAAGGGTTCAAGGACAGTAATACTAGGTCCAACAACCAAGCCTACAATAGCACCTAGTACAAGGGCAATTAATACCCTCCAAACAATTGGCGTGTCAAAATACCAGCTAAGAAAGCGTTTCTTTTTGACTGTATTCTTTTGAGACATTTTCCTACCTCCCACAATTTGATTTAAATAATAGGGTTAAGTAAAAACAGTAAGCAATAAAACCAATACTGCCCCTATGCAATAGATGATGATTGCACAAATATCCCCATATGGGAATATGTAAAACAATTGCCTTAATTCTAAATTGTTGCAATATTTATGCCAATACTTGCGGCCCATCCAAGCTGGATTTTAGGTACTATCCTTGTAAATTATTATTTATTAGGTCTCAATTTTAAGACATGATGTGGTTTTCAAGTCCAACATTTGATACTTAATGAACAAAAAATGGCTGAAATTATGTTTTAAGTATAATACATAATTTAGCCATTTTGTCAATCCTTTAGGTGTTCAATAATCCATATCTTTTGATCTTACCATGGAGGGTTTGCTTGGGAACCTTAAGGGCCCTAGCTGCCTTGGCACAGTTATTATCCGCTTCTTCTAATGCCTTCTTAATAAGCTGCTTTTCATATTCTTCAACAGCTTCCTTTAGGCTTATGTTCTTAGACATTATGGGTACTTGAGGTACATCCCTTATAACTTTTACACAAGGATGGTGGCAGATCTGTAAATCCTCCAAATCGATATACTCATGATCCACAAAATTCATAACTGATTCTATAACATTTTGCAATTCTCTCACATTGCCAGGCCAATCATAATTTAGGAAATATTCCATTACCTCCTGATCCACACCTTTTACCGACTTATTCATCTTGCTATTACAAATTTTTATAAAATGGTCTACCAGTAAGGGGATATCCTCCTTCCTTTCCCTTAAGGGGGGTATGTGGAAGTATATTACATTCAATCTATAATATAAATCCTCCCTCAATTTTCCTTCTTCAACCAATTTTCTAGGCTCTATGTTTGTAGCTGCAATTATCCTTACATCTACCAACTTGGTCTTAGTACTGCCTATTCTTCTAATCATGCCATCCTCTATTACCCTGAGGAGTTTTGATTGTAAATTGAGATTCATGGAGTTTAATTCATCTAAAAAGAGGGTTCCACCATCTGCCAATTCAAATAACCCTTCCTTATCCTTGGCTCCAGTGAAACTACCCTGGACCGTCCCAAATAGAATACTTTCAAGTAGATTCTCTGGCAGTGCTCCACAGTTTTGGGCAATAAAGGGTTTATCCCTTCTATTGCTCAAGTTATGCAGACCTTGAACTACTATTTCCTTGCCTGTTCCCGTTTCTCCATATACAAATACAGCAGAATCACTATTGGCAACCTTCTGAGCCTTTCTTTTAATCTGTTTTATAGCTTGGCTCTCCCCTATTAAATTGGCAAATGTATATTGGGTTCCATTGGGCAAAAATTTTTTTTCCTGATTGTTCTTCTCATAGAGGGTATTCTGAAGCATATGGACTTTTTCAGACAATTCCATAACATGGGTAAGATCTCTAAATATTTCAATTGCACCGGTAATCTTTCCATCTTCTATTATGGGTATTGTAGACGTGACAATAGATACATTTTTTCCCTGGTAGTTGGTATAATGTTGGACATAATCTATGATAGGCTTGCCTGTTTTTATCACCTTATAAAAGGTGCTATCCTCTTTCTCTATATGGGGGAAAACTTGGAATATGTTTTTGTTTACTGCTTCTTCTGGATCAAATCCCGTAATATTGGTGGTTGGTTCGTTAAAATAGACTATATTTAAATCTGAATCTACAACGATGACACCTTCTTCAAGATTATTGATCATTAGTTCAACAATCCCCTTATAATCCACTCTTTATCACCTCTTATAATCCATTTTATGTCACCCCAGCAAGATATTGGAAGTTTTCTGCATCACACTAGAACTATCCTATTCACTTTGGTCCTAATTTCAAGACAATTTCCTCCTAGTTTAAGTATATAACAAAGACCTTCTTTTGTCTACATAGATTAAAATATGGATCTTTTTCACAAAAAAAGGACATATGGGACTTGCCCACATGTCCATATTTAGCATACAATTTGTAATTTTTATACTACAGATGGCTCCAGTACTAATTCGCCTCTAGCAAACCTATCCTTATCCAAATCGGAAACATCTATAGTAGTAGGCTCGCCTAATATTATCTCTGCCATAATTTGCCCTGTAGCTGGTCCTAACATGAATCCATGGCCACTGAATCCCACTGCCAGATAGAATCCTTCTACTTCCTTAACAGGTCCATATATTGGTTGGGCATCCGCTGTCATATTGTATAAGCCAGCCCATTGTCTAACAACGGCTAACTTTCCAAGGGCTGGAAGAAGATCACAGGCTGTCTTGGCCATCTTTTCCATGAACTGCCAGGAAGATGTAATTCTAAGATCCTTAGGCTCAGTAGGATCTCCCCTACCTATTAGGAAGCTGCCATGGGGAACCTGCTGAGTATAAATGTTCAAGCTAAAGCCCATAACCATTGGTTCTTGCATTGGTTCAACTGGCTCAGTAACCAGTATTTGATGCCTTTCTGAATAGGTTGGTATATCCACATTGACCATATCTCCAATTTGTCTACAATATCCACCTGCTGCATTTACAACGATTGGAGTAGATATGTATCCCTTAGTTGTATGGACTCCCTTTATTTTATCTCCTTCAACATCTATGCCTACTACTTCGGTAAAGGTCATTATTTCTACTCCTAATCTTTCAGCAGCTTGGGCAAAAGCTTCTGTTGTATGGAATGGATTTAGATGTCCGTCTAATTCACAGAAAGTGGCACCTAGTATCTTGGTCTCATCTAGATGGGGAACTATCTCCTTAGCCTCTTGTGGGCTCAAGTATTTGGATGGAATTCCTAGGCTGTTTTGAAGTTCCACATTCTTCTTAAATTGTTCTACTTCCTTTTCTGTGGCAGCTACTATAAGGTATCCCCCTTGTTTAAACTCAATATCCCTCTTATAACCTAATATCTCATTGGCATTTTCAAAGAAATCCACTGAGAATTTAGCTAACTTACAGTTTCTTTCCGTTCCCCACTGGGTTCTTATTCCAGCTCCACATCTTCCAGTGGCTCCACTTGTTAGATAGGATCTTTCTACTACTACTACATCCTTTACTCCTTTTTTAGCTAAATTGTATGCAATGGCACAGCCAGAAATACCTCCACCAATTATTACTACACTAGCTGTTTTAGTCATCCCCTTCACCTCCAACAAACAATCCTAGCTTAACTGGTTTGGTAGGTTGTCTAAAGGTTGGCATTAGCATATCTTCCATATTTTGTCCTGTAGCATTTCTAATTTCTTGCATTATTAAATGTCTACAAGTTCTACCTTGACATGGTCCCATACCAGCTCGGCTTATTCTCTTAATTTCATCTATAGTAGTATAGCCTTCACTGATTAGCTGTCTAATTTCACCAAGGGTTATTCCTTCACAACGGCAGATGATAGTATTATCTGCAAAGTAATCTTCTAAATTAAGAGATCTTACAGTCATTGAATGTTCTTTTGGAACTGCCATGGTAACAGTTGAAGTCATATTTGGGTGTTTACCCTTCCTTACCTTAACTACCTTAGCCCTACATACTGGTCTACCTGCCCTATCTAAGGCAGTTACATAATCCCCTTCCTTTGGCAGCGGTAAGTATTCATAAGGTATTTGAACAGTTGCTTCTGTTTCTGAATAGGTTTCATCTATTATGAATATGGCAAGGCCTGGGCATTTTATTACGCACTGTCCGCAAGCTACACACTTTTCATATATTATTTCTGGCCTATCGTTAATATCTTCAAATTCCTTTATTGCACCAAATTTGCATGCTGTATAGCATGGATTACAGGGTATTTCCTTATAACATTCTATAACTGCAACGGCCTGTTTTTCTCGTATCTCCTTAGGCGGAGTAATTTCCTCAATATCCTCTTTTGTAGGTACTCCAGTTTTCTCTATCATTTCCATACCTCCTTATGCAAATTGTTTCTTTACTGTTACTTTGCTCAAGCCGCTTACAATCTTTGCTCCTACTGGTCCAGATCTAAGGGATTTAAGTTGCTCTGTATAATCTCGTCTCAATTCTTCAAACCTGTCATCTCCATATCCTAAAGAATTAGCTGCACAGATTCCAGCAAGTCTACCTTCCACCATGGCACTGCTAGCCTCTTCTACTCCTGCCACGTCTCCTGCTATAAAGATTCCATTTACACTGGTCTCTAAATTCTCATCCCTGATAGCCACATGTCCACCTAGTTCTGGTATATATTTCATTTCACAGCCAGCTTGCCACAAGAATTCTGTTAATGGTGATAGTCCTACGGATATACAGATTACATCAACATCAAGATATTTTTCTGTTCCTTCTATTGGCTGCCATCTTTCGTCTAACTGCCATATGGTAGCCCCTTCCACTGATTCTTTACCATGGGCCCGTTTAATAGTATGGGATACCAATATAGGTACTCCTGCTCTTCTTACCTTGGATGCATGGACTAAATAACCACCGATTTGAGGAGCTGCATCGATTATGGCTTTAACCCTTACTCCCGCTTGCATAAGTTGATAGGATACTATAAGGCCAATATTACCCGCTCCAACCATAAGCACATTATTGCCAGGCTTTACTCCGTATTCATTCATAAGGGTTTGTACTGCCCCTGCTCCATAAATTCCTGGTAGGTCATTGTTGGGGAAGGATAAAAACTTCTCCGATGCTCCTGTAGCCACTATTATTTTCTCAGGCTTCATCTTCATGTATTTTTTATTGTGTTCAATGGTTAGAACTCCATCTTCATAAAGGCCAAGGACAGTGGCATTGGTATAGATATCTATTTTATCCTTGTATTTTTCCATTTCTTCTTCTAGAATCTTTGCTATATCAAATCCCCTAGTAGAAGCATATTGTTTTTCAGAACCAAAGAACTTATGGGTTTGTTTTATCAGCTGGCCACCTAATCTACCATCCCTTTCCAGAATGGCAACCTTAGCACCTAAAGATGCAGCACTTATGGCAGCGGATAATCCAGCTGGTCCTCCACCAATAATGGCTATTTCAGTTGTTATCATTTCAATTCACCCTTTCCTTTTTGAGTTTCTACAACCATGCCCTCTTTAAGCTCCTCTACACAGATCCTTACATTGGGCTCACCGTCTACTGTCATTAAACAGGAAGAGCAATTACCTATGGCACAGTAAAAACCTCTAGGCCTATTATTGGCATAATGATGTCCCAAAACTTTTACCCCAGCTGCATGAAGGGCTGATGCAATGGTGTCTCCTTCCAATCCTTCGTATTCTTTTCCGTCAAAAATAAACTTTATTTTTTTTCGCTTTTCATTCTCAAATGATAAAATAGGATGTTCTTCAATTCTCACAAATATCATCCTCCTTAATTTAGTATGCACTCTAATATTACATTGCAAATTTTATGCCACTAGTTCAAAAGCTTGATTTTTACAGCTTTTTCACCTCATACATCTGCCACCCCCTTTGAGATGTGTCGATATATCGACACTTTTGAAGTTTGTTAAGATATAAACATTCATAATTTTCTGAATAATTCGCAGGTTATTTCACTTTTCCTCAATTTTTCGCGTGAATCAAATCCATTTTAAAGGGGTGTCGATTTTTTGACACCAGCGTCAATATTCCGACACCTCATTTATTCCATATTTTTCTAATTTAGAATATAAAGTACTTCTGGGTATGTTTAAAAGACTGGCAGCCTTCTTTTTATTATTTCCTGCCACTTTTAAGGCCTTTAAAATAGTGTCCTTTTCTACATTTGATAAGATGTAATTTAGATCATAGAGGGATTTTTTCTTTTTATTATCATTGGGAACTTTCATGGCTATATTCTCTGGCAGTAGATCCACATCTATAATTCTTGCATTGTTGTTCTTTGCCATTACTACCATTCTCTCAATAACATTGTTCAATTCCCTTACATTTCCCTCCCAATCATGGTTTAAGAATGCTTCCATGACCTCGGGGGAAATGCTTAATATATTTACACCGTACTCCATACAGTAGTCTTCAACAAACCTATTGGCTAAAAGGGGAATATCATCCCGCCTCTCCCTTAAGGGAGGGATATTGATTATGACAGAATTTAACCTGTAATAAAGATCCTTTCTAAAAGTACCTTCTTCAACCATTTTCCCTAAATCCTTGTTGGTAGCTGCAATAACCCTAATATTTATCTTCTTGCTTTTTTGGCCACCTATTGGGGTTATTTGACCATCTTCCAAAACCCTAAGGAGTTTTGGCTGCATGCTTAAGGGCATGTCCCCTATTTCATCTAAAAATAGGGTACCATTGTGGGATAACTCGATTTTTCCTTTTTTCCCTTCCTTTAATGCTCCTGTAAAGGCTCCTGCTGTGTAGCCAAATAGCTCAGCTTCTATAAGCTCATGGGGAATGGCGCTACAGTTGATGGGTACAAATTGGCCTTCCCTACCGCTTTCTATATGTATGGCCCTGGCAAATAGCTCCTTGCCAGTACCACTTTCTCCATTGATTAGAATATTGATATTGGAACGGGCCACATCCTTTGCTAACTTTATAGCCTCCCTAAATTTCTTATTGTTGCCCAGGGCAGCGGCAAAGGAGGACCTGTTTTTGCTTAGGTCAGAAATCTGCTGTTGGAGAACCTGTAAATTGGACTGGGTCTTGCTTAATAGTTCTGCCGTCTTAATATGATCGGTAATATCCCTATCAATGCTAATTCCTCCAATTAGCTCTCCATCCATGTAAAGGGGGGATGCGCTTGTAATATTATAAAAATTATCCTTAGGGCTATTGTATATATTCTCATAAGCCCTCTTTTCCTTTAGGATTTTAGCCAGCAAGGAGGTTGGAAATATCTCACTGATATGCCTATTTATAATATCTTCCTTGGCAATGCCAAATAATTTCTCCGCACCCTTATTCCAGTATTTGGTTATCCCTTTGGCATCAACTATACATACCGCATCCTTAATGCTGTCTAAGATTATTTCCAATTCAGGATCCCTTTCCTTAAACAATCTCAAAACGCATCCCCTCCCCCTAATTTATTAATGCTCCCTTTCCTTAAATACTTCTAGTTTCCTGTCTTAACCATTCCCTTACCTCATCATCTAGATAAGGTGAAAGTTTATTGTATACTTCTTCATGATAGTCGTTTAGCCATTTCCTTTCCTTGTCAGTTAGCAATTCCACATCTATACCTTCTAAATCTATTGGCACATAGGAAATAACCTCAAACTTCATAAATTGGCCTGAATCCGTTTTTATGTCCTCTTCAACTACTGCTACATTCTCAATTCTAACACCGTGTTTGCCCTCCCTATATATTCCTGGTTCAATGGTGACTATCATACCCTTTTCCAATTTTACCTTATTGGGTACCTGGGAAAATCCATGGGGGCCTTCATGGACATTTAGTAGAAATCCAATTCCATGGCCTGTCCCACATTTATAGTCTATTCCTTCCTGCCATAGTGGATAGCGGGCTAACACATCTAGGTTGGAACCGGTAGCTCCGTGTAAGAATCTTGCAGAGATTAAATTAATATGTCCCTTTAGAGTAAGGGTAAAGTCCCTCTTCTCCTCCTCTGTAATCTCTCCTAATACTACAGTCCTAGTTATGTCTGTAGTACCATCATAATACTGGCCACCAGAGTCAACTAAAAACATTCCTTCCCTTTTTAACTCATAATTGGAATTTTCATTGGCTGAATAGTGCATCATGGCTGCATTTTCCTTATAGGCTCCTATAGTTACAAAGCTAGGCTCAATAAAGCCTTCTCCTTCTTCCCTAAACTCCCTTAATTTCTCCGCTGCAGATAGCTCTGTAATCTTAATCTTTCCTACATTCTTGTCCAGCCAGTGGAAGAATTTAACTAGGGCTACTCCATCCTTAATATGGGCATTTTTCATATTTTCCAGCTCTACACTGTTTTTCTTAGCCTTCAATTCAGTGGTAATATTGGTACCTTCGATTATTTCACATTCTGACGGTATTCCCTTATATAGCCATCTATTTATTCTGGCAGAATTCAAGAATACCTTCTTTCCCTTTTCCATATCTCTAACATGATCTATTACCCTATCATAATCATCTATTTGAACTCCATTTTCTTCTAAATGGGCACGGACATTTTCATCTATTTTTTCTCCATCAACAAATAGCCAAGCTTCCCCTTGTGAAATAAGGGCGTAAGAAATAAGGACAGGATTACATTCTACATCCCTAGCCCTAATATTGTATAGCCAGGCTATATCATCTAAACTTCCCAATAGGAAGTAATCAGCACCCTTTTTCTTCATTTCCTCCCTAACTTCATCTATTTTTTCCTTAGCACTTTTCCC
The DNA here is from genome assembly GCA_012728725.1 of Tissierellia bacterium. Classification (GTDB taxonomy): domain Bacteria; phylum Bacillota; class Clostridia; order Tissierellales; family Tepidimicrobiaceae; genus JAAYEM01. Next base: position 9,570 of record JAAYEM010000003.1, read on the forward strand.
TGTATACTTAATGTCATGGATAAAGGCCTTACTCCTTGGTACCTCTGGCCTATCGGTCCATATTTCTCCTACTAGGTCGTATTCATCTACATATTTAATATTCTTTTCCTTTAAAGCCCTTTCCAAATCTTTGAAACTGGATTGGGGGAATATCTTTCCATCAAATCCTACTGTTGCACCGTCCTTTAAATTGTCCTTAAGGTATTCAGTATAAGTTGGAAAGCCTGGAACTCCAATCTTATACAGCTTTATTTCACTGCCAGTTAATTCTTTCTCCGCCTGGATGAAGTATCTCCCATCTGTCCAAAGAATTGCCTCATCATGGGTTACAAGTACAGTTCCTGCTGAACCTGTAAATCCTGAAATCCATACCCTGGTCTTATAATGGTCAGCTATGTATTACGATTGGTGGGGATCAGCTGTTGGAATTATGTAAGCATCAATTCCTCTTTCCTTCATTAAACCTCTTAATTTGCTAATTCTTTCATTGATAGCCATTTTGTACCTCCTCTTTTCAAGATGTAATATTTTGACTAATTTAGCATTTGCTATATATAACATATGTCCTCTATACATATTATATATTAAATTATATCAAATATAAAGAAGCAGGTATACCATCCCCCTAATTTTTGTCACAGGCTTCATCAGTTTTGCCTATTATTTTATCCCCCCTAATCTTTAACAGTAGGGCAGCTAAAAGTAGGCCTGATAGGGCTGCCGATAATTTAGCTATTAGATAGGGAGTAATCATGTCCTTAGATATGCTGGCCAGATAACCTAATTGGCCTCCAAAGGTAAAGGAACTGCTAGCTATAAAGGCAGCACTTAATACCTTGCCCCTATCATCCATCTTATCATAGATTCCTAAAGTAGGGACATTGTTGGCTAAGGATGTAACAATACCCAGGACAGAGTATTCATTTATACCTATCTTTTTAGCAATACTGCTAAGCCTCTTATTTAAATATTTGGATACTAGATGAAAAAGGGGATAGGCACCTGAGATCATTACCGCTGTTTTCCCCACAACTATTATGGATTCAGAAAAGGGGATAATGTTAGGAAACACTTTAATTCCCAGTATAAAATCCAATATGCTAATCAATAGTCCCAGGGTACATAGGATGGAAACAATTCTTCCCAGCTTACTGAATATGGCCATGGTCTTTTCTTGATATTTCAATAAACCAATAATAATCAATACAGACAGTATTATTACCGGTAATAAATTTATAAGTATTGTCCCTAAAGCTACCCCCATGGCCAGGCCTCCCAATAGTACCCCTACAGGCACCGTTACTATTCCGGCCAGAATTCCATTGGCAAATAGGTGGAAATGGTCTTTGGGAATCATATTTATTGCTACAGGGATTGTAAAGGATATGGTAACCCCCATCATGGATGCCAGGAGTAGGCCATTTAATTTAGCAAGCTGTTGACACTGTGCCAGCTCAGCACTGGCCACATAACCACCTAGATCTATGGCCAATATACTGGAGATGAATACAGAAGGATCTGCCCCACTTATATTAGATACAAGCTTAAGAAGGGGGGTCAAAACTTGAGAAATGACAGGAGCTAAACCGATTATTCCAATCATGGAAAGGCTTAAGCCCCCCATGTTTTTAAAAGCCTCTTCAAACTTCTCCCCTAGCCCAAATCTATTATTCAGTAGCTTGTCTATACCGCCAATAATTGAAAATATAACCATTATATACAGTATGATATCGCTCATATGTCACCTCTGTAAAAATTTTTATTTACATACATTATATACTATTAACTCTTAAATATAAATATAGAGGAAAAGAATTGATGGTGTCATATCATTTATGTTTTCATCAATATAAAACAAACCTTCCATAAAGGAAGGCTTGTTTTATATTAGTTTTTATCAAGTGTAAAATCAGGCAAAATAAATGTAAAAAACCATTAAATATTATTTAATACAATCAATCTTTTATGCAATAAGCAAGAAGAAATAGTGGGCAACAACTCCCGCAATAAGTCCTGCTATAGTGTGGGTAATTAAAGCTTGAGGAATTAATTCCCTGGATCCAAGGGTATCCATTATAGAAATATGAGTACTCAAGTATCCTGACCAGCACATACCTATACCTGTAAATACAGCTATCTCATTAGCGCCAGCAAGACCCGTTTCAACCATCTTTGGTACCAAGCCTATAGCTGCACCTACCGCTCCAAGAGATGTAACTGGTACAACTATATTGCTACCGTCTTTAAATCCAAATAATACCTTAGTAATTGGAGCAATTAAATCCCCAATTTTAGGTAGTAATTCAATTCCTTCGTAGGCAGCTCCTGTATAGGCGGCAGTACCATCAGCTGCTGTTCCTGGTCCAAAGGTCAACATCATAACCAAGGTACAAATGCAAACTACACCTGGGGTAGATTGGAAACAGATTTCCCATCCTAGTTTACCACCTTCTAGCATGGCATTCATAGCCCTGCTAAATACGCTTCTCTTTTCTTTCTTCTTGTTTTTCTCTTCAGTATAGGCTTCCTCTAATTCAGCTTCACTAACTGCAGCCTCCTGCATTTTTTCCCAAGTCCCTTGCTTAATATAGTGCCTTTTTGTTAAGAATAGCATGGATCTAGTAGAGAAAATACTTCCAACAATACATCCAACTAAACCAGCTATAATGGCTGGTACAAATTCAGTTCCAAGTCCTAACATGAAGGTACATACAATCATACCCATACCAAAGGTTGTACCTATATTACATAGGGCAGGTATCTGATACTTTTTATAATAACGACGTATTCTATTATCCTGACCTAAGGCAAGGATAGCCGCATTATCTGATAAAAATGTGGATACAACCCCTAAGGAAGTTACACCTGGCATGCCATAAAGGGGCTTCATAATTGGGTTGATCAGCCATTGAGCAAGATCTACAACTCCAAACTCAGTAAATAATGCTGAAACAGCTCCCATGAGTACACACATGGCACAAAGGTATAATACTGTATCAATTAATACACTATAGGCAGTATTTAATAGGGTTTTGAACATAGGTCCTACACCCATTATGGAACACATATAGCCTATGGCTCCTAATAATACTGCTAAAAATATAAAGGTTTCTGCAGAAAATCCTCTTTCACGAGCTTTTTTCATTTCAATAGTTCCTTGCATTTAATTTCTCCTCCTTCTTATGGTACATATATTTCTTCTAATCTATTTAGTAATCTATTTAGAACCCATATATGGGTTTCTAACATATTTCCTTATACACTGGTTATTTGTATTCTATATCCCAAGGCTGCATAGCTCCACCTTCATCAGCTGGCCTGCAAGTTCTGGCGTATATATCCAATAGTCCCTTTTTTACCTTAGGCTCAGGAGGTAGCCAATTCTTCCTGCGCTCTTTTATTACTTCTTCGGGAACTTCTAAATTTATTGTTCCCTCAATGGTATCTACAGAGATTATATCTCCATCTTCTATAAGGGCAATCAGACCACCTTTTGCTGCCTCTGGCGTAATATGGCCAATAATAGCACCATAATTAAAGCCTGAAAATCTGGCATCGGTAATAAGTCCAACGCTTTTATGGAGATTGTGGGCAATTAATGCATCCGTTGTTACCATCAGTTCCTTCATGCCTGGAGCACCTACACAGCCTTCATAGCGGATTACAATTACATCTCCTGCTTGGATTTTACCAGCTACAATAGCTTCATAGGCTTCTAAATCGCTGCTAAATACCCTAGCCTTGCCAGAGAATTTCTTCATCTCTTTTGGTACTCCTGTAGGACGGACTATGCATCCCATTGGGGATAGATTGCCCTTTAGAATCTTAAGTCCAGGCTCATCAAACAAGGGATTGTCTAAAGTTCTTATAATATCTGAACTCTTAGCCTCTACATTGGCAAGCAATTCCTTCCAGGTACGTCCATCCATAGTAGGTACATCTGTATACAATTCATCCTCAATCATCTTCAATACTGTCAAAGGACCACCAGCATAGTGGAAATCCACAACGGTATAGGGACCGCTGGGAATTACACCTGTTATACAGGGGATTCTACTGGCGTATTCATCAAAATCGTCTAGGGTAATTTTTATTCCCAATTCATTTCCAATGGCTATAAGGTGCAAAACTATATTGGTTGATGCAGCTGTGGCCATAGCAAAGGCAATGGCATTGAGTATTGTTTCCCTGGTAATAAGGTCCGATGGTTTCCTATTGGCCTTTGTCATTTCCACAATAGCCCTGCCCGCTTCCCTGCATTTCCTTAATTTCAAATTATCTATAGCTGGAATGGTGCTGGTCCCAGGCAGCACAAGATTTAATACCTCTCCAGCCATCTGCATGGTGTTGGCAGTACCCATTGAAGGACAAGCCCCAAAGGAAGGACATACACACTCTTCCATTTCATTTAATACTTCTTCACTTTCATCACTAAGGGCAGCCACATCCAACTGGGCCTGTACTATCTTTTGGCCCTTATAATTTCCTGCAGTCATAGAGCCACCGGTAACACATAGGGTAGGTATGTCTAGTCTAGCCATTCCCAAATAACATCCAGCAATTATATTGTCACAGGAGGCTATGGTTACCAGGCCATCAAAATGATGGACCTTAGATACAAGCTCAATGGAAGCTGCTACAACATCCCTGGCAGCCTGTTCATATTTGATTTCTTCTGCCCCATTGGCTACATTGCCGCAGGTGGCAGGTACTCCAAACTCTATGGGAATTCCACCGGCTTCCCAAATGCCTTCCTTCACCTTTTCTGCAAGGGTACGCAAATGGGCTGTTCCCGGAGAGCCTTCCATAAAGGTATTGGCTACACCAATATGGGGTTTGGTTCTAATATCCCGGTCACAGTAGCCCGCCCCCTTCATCATGGCCCGGCGGTGTACCGCCTTCTTCCCATTCCAATAAGATCTATCCATAGGAATCTCCTTTCATCAATCCAATTATTTTATAAAATCTGATGGGATGACTAGGGTCTCATCCTCTATTTTTTCTTGGACCTTTTGGATAAAAGTATTAGCTTCTATCTCTTCTATGGAAACAGAAATAGCCTCTGGTTTCCATCCTGCTGTTTCCATTAAGCACTTCTGTAGAGCATCTGCAATCTTATCCAGCTCTTCTTTACTTCTTCCAGTATATAGGCTTAAACTAATATGGGGCATATAATCCCTCCTTTGACCAATAATTAACTCCACTTAGTTCCTATACCTGCTGCAATGGCCTTTTCATATATATTTTTGGCTGTCACCAGATCCTGAGTTCCTATACCTACCGTTTTAAATACTATTATCTCTTCATCCTTTTCCCGGCCTGCTATCCTTCCTGATAATAATTCTCCCAATTCTCCTGTAATATCATCCTCGGATATTAGCCCATCCTTTAATGGATTTATTATGTCTCCAGATTCCTCTAATACAGCAGATTTGGAATCAAAGTATATTTTACTGGCTCGGCTTAATAATAAAGGATCCATTTCCTGCATATCTGGTTGGAAGGAACCTACACAGCTTACAGTTATGCCAGGTTTCAATTTGGAAGCATCGAATACTGGCTTTTTAGAGGGGGTAACGGTGATCAGTAAATCTGCATCTTCTACAGCCTCGTCTGCTGAGGATGCAGCAACTATTTGGGTATTGTATCTGGCCAGTTCTTCATTCATAGTTTTTGCAAATTCATTTCTCCTATCTGCTACTAAATCATAAACCTTGACTAGTTCCAAGTCTCTAACTGACAACATAGCCTCTAATTGGGCTGCTGCCTGACCTCCAGTTCCTATTAAGGCCCCAATCTTGGCATCCTTCCTGGCCAATACATCGAAGGCAGCTCCAGATGCAGCCCCAGTCCTAAGCTGGGTTACATAGGATCCATCTAAAAGGGCAATTATCTGACCCGTTTTTGCATCGATTAGGATAACCTGGGCAATACTGGTAGCCAGTCCCCTATCTATGTTGTCTGGATAGGTGTTTATTACCTTCAAAGATGCATAATCTAAATCCTCCACATATGCAGGCATAAATAATAATGAGCCATTATGCTTTTCAACATTTATATTGGTCCTAAGGGGATTATCACATCTACCTTCAGAATAGATTACAAATGCCTCTTTAACCGATTCTATAGCATCCTTCATAGTAAAAATCTTTTTAATATCCTCTTTATTTAATAGTAACACCCTTTTCCACCTCCCAATTATTCTAACCTAATGAGAATCCATATTTTACGGGATCCTCCTCATCAATTACAAATTTACTATAGCCAGTTATGTAAGCAGAACCTGTTATCTCAGGTATAATGGCAGGATAAGGGCCAACTTTTGTTTCACCAAGGACCCTGCCAATAAATTTAGTATTTATCACACTTTCATATACAAAATCCTCACCAATGCCTAATTCTCCTCTTGCATAAAGGGTGGCTATCTTGGCACAGGTTCCAGTTCCACAAGGGGATCTGTCAATCTGCCCATCAAATATTGTAATGTTTTGCATATCCGCATCCTCTGATTTGGTCGGTCCATAAATCTCACAAAGGTCTATGGTGTTAATATCTGGAAGTTCAGGGTGCACAACTTCTACTTGCTCATTTGCTGCTTCAATAATGGCCATGCCTATATCTATCCATTTAGATGCATTTTCAGGACAGATGTCTATACCAAATTGTTCATAATCAACCATTGCAAAGAAACTACCTCCAAAGGCTATGTCTATTTTTACATCCCCATAGGCGGGTACCTTTATTATAACCTCTTCTTTATATAAAAAGGCTGGTACATTTTTAAAGGTAATCTCTTCTGCCCTTCCATCCTTAACTTTTGCCTTAATGGTTACCAAGCCTGCAGGGGCTTCCTGGCGAATAATGGTTTCAGGTTCAGTAACCTCAATCATCCCTGTTTCTATCACTATGGTTGATGTGGCAATGGTACCATGGCCACACATATTGTGATAGCCTTGTCCATGCATAAATATAACTCCATAATCAGCTTCAGGTAAAGTAGGAGCAGTTATAATGGATCCAAACATATCCTTGTGGCCCCTTGGTTCAAGCATAAGGGCCCTTCTCACATAATCGTAGTGCTTACGAAAGTATTCCTTCTTCTCCATCATGGTGTTCCCTTTAATATTGGGAATACCCCCTACAATACATCTAAGGGGTTCCCCAGCAGTATGGGATTCTACTGTAAATAAGGTTTTTTGTCCCCTCATTAACTCACCCACTTAATTTTAATATTACTGCTGAAATATGTTGAATTTTATCTTTTTATGCTTGTTTTTGTCTGTTTTGTTGAAATGTTTGTCCAACATTTAACATTGTATTGTTTCTTGTAATTCTAGTCAATTAGCATAATATATGAAGCATTTGAAGATTTATAGGCAGCATTATGCACTATGATTTTCTCTTTTTTTATGCAAAATGCATAAAAACAACTGCTGTTATATCATCCAATCTTATGGCATCCAATATAACAGCAGTCTACTCCACATATTATAATCAAGAAAAAGGAAATATGTCCAGTATCATAAAGGCATTTAATAGATCCCTTTTAATATTAAAATCACTGATATCTACATTCAATATCTCCTTTATCCTATCCATTCGGTACTGTAGAGTATTCCTGTGTATATACAATTTTTTAGATGTCTGGAGTATATTGCCATCATTTATTAGATATTCCCTTAAGGTTTCCAATAGCTGGGATGATCTTTCCTTATCTATTTCATATAATTCCTTCAAATATTTATCCCTAAAATTAATCAACTTACCCCTATCCTCTATATGGAATATCATCTGGTAGCTTCCTATATCAGAAAAACTTTTAACCCTATCAGGAAACAAGCCCCTCTGCAATAGGCTTCTTGTAAAATGGGCTTCATTAAATCCATTTATAATATTCTTGTTATCATGAATTATGGAGCTAAAGGACAGGTATACATCAGAATTGTCCTCTTCTATGCATATGCGCTTACGGATTTTCTTAAATTTTTCTGCTATTGCTAGTAAGTCCTTTTCATTATCTGCATATATTAAATAATCCACAGATTCTAAACGTAGCCTAGATAGCTCCTTTAGCTCTAATTCAACAAATACCTCATCTACGTGCTTTTGCAAATTTCTTGAAAAACTAATCATCCTATCCACTCTATTTCTTTCATCTTTATTCTCCTCTATATTATCACTAATGCTAAATACAGCAACTAAAAAATAAGAATCTGGTGGTATCCCCATCCCATATAGTAGTTGATCTATTTCCTTCTGGCTTAGTGATGGTGAGTTTAACAATTGATCTAATAAAGAGGTATTCCTCTTAGCAAGATATTTTCTCTCCATTATTAGGGCAATTATATCCCGGGTCACATCCAAGAAACTAATAACTCCCTTTACAAAAAATAAGGGGATTCCTTCTTCATCAGCCTTTTTTATTACCCTATCAGGTATTTCCTTAAAATTAATGCCCCCTTCAACTAATATACCTGATAGATTATTCATAGCTGCCTCTTCTATAAGCTGCAATAATTCTTCCTCACCCATAGCGTATTCATAGCCTGAAACCAATAGGAATTCTCCCCCATAAACCCAGGGAGTAATATTTTTGGTCTGTTTAGCATAGACCCATGTAACTTCTTTATCTAGCCCTTTTTTGCCAGCAATCAATTCCACATTTTTAAATACATCTAGCTCCATAAGCTGCCTACATATGACCATTATATGCACCCTTCCATTTTAACTGCATTAATTGCTGTTAAAGTATTATACCTGAAGCTGTTTAAAAACTCATAAATACTTTATAATGAATTCCATAATATTTGACATTCAATTATTGTTCTTGTTGGACAACATATTATTTATATTTTACTATAATACTACTTGATTGTCCAAATTCTTATTTAGTTGATAAATAAGAATTAATCAATTGCAAAAAATTCTCCTTTCCATCCTTGCCCTACTAGCAGAGATAATGGACAGAAAAGAGAATTTTTATCAGCTATTCTTCTAGTATCTTCTTCAAAAACTGACCAGTATAGGATTTTTCCACCTGGGCTATTTCTTCAGGGGTGCCAGTAGCAACTACTGTCCCCCCTTTGTCCCCTCCTTCTGGGCCTAGGTCTATTATATAGTCGGCAGTTTTTATTACATCTAGATTGTGTTCTATTACTATTACAGTGTTGCCTCCCTCTACAAGTTTATTTAATACATTGATCAGCTTGTGGATGTCTGCCATATGAAGGCCAGTGGTTGGTTCGTCTAATATATATATGGTCTTTCCAGTGCTTCTCTTGCTAAGCTCCGTAGCCAGTTTAACCCTTTGGGCCTCTCCTCCAGATAGTTCCGTTGAAGACTGGCCTAGTTTTATATAGCCTAAACCTACATCGTATAGGGTCTGGAGTTTCCTCTCTATTCTAGGTATATTTTTGAAAAATTCCAGGGCCTCTTCCACTGTCATATCTAATACTTCTGATATATTTTTGCCCTTATATTTTACCTGTAGGGTCTCCCTGTTATACCTTTTACCCTTACACACCTCACAGGGCACATATACATCGGGTAGGAAATGCATCTCTACCTTTAGAATGCCATCTCCTTTGCAGGCTTCACATCTGCCTCCCTTTACATTGAAACTAAACCTGCCCTTTTCATAGCCTCTCATTTTAGCTTCCGGGGTCATGGCAAATACATCCCTTATATGGTCAAATACCCCTGTATAGGTGGCAGGGTTGGATCTGGGGGTCCTGCCAATGGGAGATTGGTCAATTACTATTACCTTGTCTAAATACTCCAGCCCCCTAATCTCCTTATGCTTTCCAGGCTTGATCTTGGCTCCATTTAACTTTTGGGCTAGGCTCTTATAGAGTATTTCATTTACCAAGGAGCTTTTGCCTGAACCAGACACTCCCGTTACACAGGTAAATACTCCTAAGGGGAATTTCACATCTATATTTTTCAGGTTGTTCTCCTCCGCTCCAATTACCTCTATCCATTTCCCATTGGGTTCCTTCCTATTAGCTGGAATCTCAATACGCTTTTTACCAGATAGATATTGGCCTGTAATGGACTCAGGATTATTCTTAATATCCTCTACAGTCCCCTGGGCCACTATATATCCCCCATGGACCCCAGCTCCAGGGCCTATATCCACTATATGGTCTGCACTGTATATGGTATCTTGGTCATGCTCTACTACTATTAGGGTATTGCCTAAATCCGTTAAATTCCTCAAGGCCTTTAAAAGTTTTGCATTATCCCTTTGGTGCAGGCCTATGCTGGGCTCATCCAACACATATATTACCCCTACAAGGCTGGAACCTATTTGGGTTGCCAATCGAATCCTTTGGGACTCTCCTCCAGACAAGGTCCCTGCACTTCTGGACAAGGTAAGATACTCCAATCCTACATCCTTTAAAAAGCTTAATCTTTCCTTGATCTCCTTTAGCACCTGGTGGCCTATCCTTCTCTTCTTCTCATCTAATTCTAGATTTTCTATAAATTCTATGGCCTGGGAGATGGACATGTGGGTAAATTCAGCTATATTTAATCCCCCCACCTTAACTGCCAATACTTCATCCTTTAATCTATCTCCCTTACATTTAGGGCAGGGAATTTCAGTCATATAATCCCTTATCCAATTTTTTACATTGTCTGAACTGGTCTCCCTATATCTCCTTTCTAGATTGGGAATAAGCCCTTCAAAGGTACCCTGATAATTGCTAGGCCCATTGTAGCGGCTGTTAAATTTAAAGCTTATGACCCGGTCAGTACCGTATAATAGCTCATCTAAGAACTTTTTAGGTGCATATTTTAAAGGGGTATCTAAATCAAAATCATTTTCCTCAGCCAATGCCTTAAATATCTGATAATAATAGCTGGATTCGTTGGTGGTACTATAAGGGGCAATCCCTCCTTCATTTATGCTTAAATCTGGATTTGGTATTACCAAATCCTCATCTATTTGAATATGGTGGCCTATACCATTGCAATTGGGACAGGCTCCATAGGGGGAATTAAAGGAAAACATCCTTGGGGATAATTCTTCTATAGCTACACCACAATCGGGACAGGCTAATTTCTGGCTAAACAATATCCTTTCCTTATCTATTACATCTACAATAACCAGTCCGTCTCCTAGTTTTAATGCAGTTTCCAAGGAATCGGTCAGCCGCCCTTCTATTCCTTCCTTTACAATAATCCTGTCTATCACTATTTCTATATCATGCTTCTTGTTCTTTTCCAATTTTATCTCATCGGTTACCTCATACATAACCCCATCTACTATTACTCTAACAAAGCCTTCCTTCTTAATATTCTCCAAAATATTCTTATGCTCTCCCTTTTTACCTCTGACTACTGGGGCTAGGATTTGGATCCTGGTCCTTTCATCAAGTTCCATTATCCTATCCACCATCTGGTCTATAGTTTGGCTAGTAATCTCCTTGCCACATTTATAACAGTAGGGGGTTCCTATTCTGGCATACAATAGCCTTAAATAGTCGTATATCTCCGTTACAGTTCCTACTGTAGATCTAGGATTCCTACTAGTGGTTTTCTGATCTATAGAAATAGAAGGGGATAGGCCTTCTACATATTCCACATCGGGCTTTTCCATTTGGCCTAAAAAAAGCCTAGCATAGCTGGACAGGCTTTCTACATACCTTCTTTGCCCTTCTGCATATATGGTATCAAAGGCTAAGGAGGACTTTCCTGAACCACTTAGCCCAGTTATTACTATAAATTTATTTCTAGGAAGTTCTAAATCTATATTTTTTAAATTATGCTCTTTTGCTCCCTTAATTATTATTTTGTCATTTACCACTATTTTTTCACCTCTTTTTTCTTCAGATGTATGGCAGGTTTGGAGGCATATTTATAAAGAAAAAGGTTCGACTTATGAGAGATTTGTGAAAATATCCGACTAAGGGGAGAAATGGCTTGGCCGCTTCCTGAGCGGTAGCGAATAAGCGGCCATTTTCTCCCCGGGTCGTGATATTTTCCAAATCTTGAATCGGAGAGCCGTTCTTTATAAATATGCCCAGAATAACCACAAAATTCACTATCCCAATTTTCAATTCCCAATCTACAATTTCTAATTTGCACTTTGCATATCCTAATTCACAATTTATAATTTTCAATTTTGCTCAAGGATCTACCTTATTCCCGCATCCAGCATCTTCTTCAATTCTATCATCTTATCCCTAAGCTCTGCTGCTTTTTCAAAATTTAATTCTTCTGCTGCCTTTAACATGGCCTCCCTTATATTATCTATCATAGCTGTCAACTCTTCCTGGCTAAAGCTTTCAGCTATATATTCTTCCTCTTCTTCTAGTGCAATGGTAGCTTCTATTACATCCCTTATTCCCTTGCTTACTGTTCTTGGGGTTATATTGTGTTCCTTATTGTACCTTGCCTGTATTTCCCTTCTCCTATTGGTTTCCTTAATGGTATTCTCCATGGACTTGGTTATACTATCGGCATACATTATTACCTGACCGTTTACATTTCTTGCTGCCCTTCCAACAGTCTGTATTAAGGAGGTTTCAGACCTTAAAAATCCTTCTTTGTCAGCATCTAGGATTGCTACTAAGGATACTTCCGGTAGGTCTAACCCCTCCCTTAGTAGGTTGATCCCTACAAGTACATCGTATTTTCCAAGCCTTAAATCCCTTATTATTTCCATCCTTTCAATGGTATCTATGTCTGAATGGAGATAGGTCACCTTGATTCCTATCTCCTTAAAGTAGTCGGTTAAATCTTCAGCCATTTTTTTAGTCAAGGTGGTTATTAAAACCCTTTCATTCCTTTTTTCCCTAATCCTTATCTCCTTTACCAGATCGTCAATTTGATTTTCCGTTGGCCTTACATCTATCTTAGGATCTAAGAGGCCTGTTGGCCTAATTATTTGCTCAACTATCTGTTCCGAATGCTCTTTTTCATAGGGGCCTGGAGTTGCAGAAACATATATTATCTGATTTATAAGTTCTTCAAATTCATTAAATTTTAAGGGCCTATTATCCAGGGCAGAAGGCAGCCTAAAACCATATTCAACCAGGGTAGTCTTTCTAGATTTATCTCCTTCATACATGCCCCTAATTTGAGGAATGGTTACATGGGATTCATCTATGATCATTAGAAAATCTTCTGGAAAATAATCTATTAAGGTATAGGGCCTGGATCCTGGTGGCCTACCACTTAGATGTCTAGAATAGTTTTCTATTCCTTGACAGAAGCCCATCTCCCTCAACATCTCTATATCATATCTGGTCCTCTGTTCTAATCTCTGGGCTTCCAAAAGCTTGCCTTGGCCCTTAAGTTCTTTTAATCTATCTTCCAATTCCTTTTCTATGCTTATAATAGCCCTATCAATCTTATCCTTGGATGTGGCATAGTGGGAGGCTGGAAATATGGATACATGATTTCTGGCACCAATAATCTCCCCTGTAATATGGTTTATTTCCACTATCCTATCTATTTCATCTCCAAAGAACTCTACCCTTATGGTATGGTCACTAGAAGAGGCGGGGAATATTTCTAATACATCCCCTCTTACCCTAAAGGTACCTCTTACGAAATTTATGTCATTTCTAACATACTGGATATCTATTAATTTCCTCATTATCTCATCCCTATCCCTGATCATTCCTGGTCTTAGGGATACTACCAGATTTTCATAATCTATGGGATCCCCCAAACCATATATACAGGATACGCTGGCTACTATTATTACATCCCTTCTCTCGAATAAGGCAGCTGTAGCAGAATGCCTTAATTTATCTATTTCATCATTAATGGATGCATCCTTTTCTATATATGTGTCCGTTTGGGGTACATAGGCCTCCGGTTGGTAATAATCATAGTAGGAAACAAAATACTCTACTGCATTATGGGGGAAAAATTCTTTAAATTCACTGGCCAGCTGATAGGCTAGGGTTTTATTATGGGCGATTATTAGGGTGGGTTTTTGAACCCTCTCAATTATATTGGCCATGGTAAAAGTTTTGCCTGAGCCAGTTACCCCCAATAGGGTTTGGTGTTTTAAATTGTTGAGTATACCCTTGGACAATTTATCTATAGCATCAGGTTGGTCCCCTGTTGGTTTAAAATTGGATACTAGTTTAAACTTATTCATAGGTTCACCTCGTCTTGAACATTTGTTCCTATTTATATTAATTATATTAAATTATAGACCAATGTCAAAAATTTTTTGTATAAAATAATATTGAACAAATTCCCCTTATATTATAAACTAACTAGTAAGAAAGGAGGAGCAAATAATGAGAAAAATATTATTCCTTATATATATATTGGCGCTGTCCTATGCCGCCATAGGATGTTCTTCTACTGAAGAACCTTTGTCTACCATAGAAAACATAGAAAAATTAGAGGAAAGCCCTCTTGACTATAAAATAGAAAATATAGTGCTGTCTAAAAGTTTTCAATTCCTAGACTCCAATGTGGAAATCCTGGAAAAAAATAAAAGTTTAAAGCTATTGGCCTCCGTTGGCCTGATAGAAAGTTCAGGAATTGAAATAAAAAAGATCACCCAAATAGGCAATACCATAAATATATATATAAATCGACTATTAAATGGGGACCAAATCCAGTTAGCAGTACCCCAGATTAAATTTGAGATATCCAGTCCTATTTCCCAAAATCCTAAGGATTTAAACTTTAATATAATCCATGAAAACTATAAGCCTATTTCTATAAAATTTAATAAAAATCAAATACTTGATAAAATATATAAGCAGTTTAAAATTGAACCCAACACCGTACCCCAGGTGACATTAAATAAATATAGGGGGGATATAATTTGGAATATATCCTTTACCAATATATTTGATAAAGAAAACCAAAAATCACCCCTTATAAATCTAAATGTAGAAGTAGATGCCCTAACGGGAGAAATATTGGACTCCAATAAGGAGAATATTTCTAGCTACATAGATGAGGGATACCTATTAGATTATATACCCAATAGTTTTTTACTTTATAAGACTGAGCAGATAAAAAACGGCACCCTTTACGAGAGCCTGTGGACTTACAACATGGAAACGGGAACTCGGAATAATCTTTTTACAACCAGACACAAGATACATTCTGCCCTATTTAGCCAAAATAGCGAATATATATCCCTCATTGAAATAGATGAATCTAAGACCCAAACATACCTATATCTAATAGAAAGGCCAAATAAATTGTCCTATAAGATAACCCCTATCCACCATTTACAACCCAAATTGATAAGGTGGAAGGATAATGTTCTCTACTTTGTAGATATTAAGGATAAGACCTCTACACTATTGACCTATAATGTAGAAGATAAGGAATGTAAAACCCTTTTTAAGATTGATAAGGTCATTGACTCCTTTGATATATTAGGTGATAGATTCCTGTTTACTGAACCAACGGATTACTCTTTAAATAAAAATATCTTTATAACCCATGATGGGGATTATTTAAAAGAAATTGGCACAGGTTTTAAGGCAAGTTTCTTAGATGAAAATAATATAATGTTTTTAGAAAACATAGAAAAGAAAGATAAAAATATACTCAATATATACGACCTTGAAGAAGACAGACAAATACAAAGTTTAAACTATGATATTGCAAACTATTATAAATTAAACAATGAGGAAATATTATTTATTGAAAAGGCCTCCTGTAATAACAACTATATACTTACTGAGTATAATTTAAATGAAAAAACCCCCATATTTACTGCTACAATCACTAGCGATAGGATATTCTTTGATTCAAACAAAAAAGAAGGATATGTTTCCCTATCCCTGCCCCATGAAGAAGATAAAAGAAATGTAATATGTGCCATAGATTTAAATAAATTGAACTTAATAGAAGGCAAAAACTGAAATGAACCTAATAGGTTCATTTCAGTTTTTAAAACTAGATTTTTTTCTCATAAACCTTTCAAGCAATCTGCGAATAGGGGGTTTGGATTCCTCTACTATTAAGACATGTTCTGGCGTATTGGAAACCACTACTACCCCTAAACTTCCAATTCCCTTTTCATAATCCCTGTATTCTTTAAATACTACCCCCCTAGTTTTATTATAGATATCTAACCAAATGTAGCTAGGCCTAAACCTAAGTACATAATCAATATCCCTCTTAGAATACACCCTATGCCCATTTAAGGATAATATTATATCTCCCGGATTCAAACTAATCTTTTCCCCAATACTTTCTGGAAGTACGTCCAATACCTTCAATCCGTGTTCAGTAGAAGCAAAAATATAGTTCCCCTTATCCTCCTTCCTCCTACCAATATGGATAATGGTTTCATGGGCTAAAGGGGCAAAAAAGGCAGCCACATACTTAAAAATCTGATAATCTGTGGACAACCATGAAAGGAACAAGAGGATTATGCTAAAGAGGGATAGTATTATGGCTGATTCTGTAGCCTTCCTTTTAGGATAATTGGATAAGGCAAAGTCACTATAGCCTAGTATAGCCATTATGGTAATGGGATAAATATGGCCACTATGGATAAATATATTAAAGGGAACAGGCCAAAACCTGTTCATGGTAAATCCACCCACTATTTCCCTTTCCCTTTCCATAAATATTGGAATTTTGCTATTAATGCCATCCACCAGTATCAAAAAACTTTCTACCAGATGGAGCACCCCTACTACAAACATTATTTCGGCTACATTGATTTGGGGCCATTTAAATATGAGGCTAATAAGGGAGATAATTCCCCCTGCATAGGAAAAACACATAAATCTGGGATGGATCAGGGACAGTATTATGGCCAAGGGTAGAATATAGTAAAAATCTCCTGGATTAATTACAATTCGAAAATAAAGAAATATAACGCTTCCTATAATTCCACCAATTAATCCAAAAATTGTGGATATGAATACATTATAAAGGGCTGGTTTTTTGTTGGTACCCAAAATCTCCTTTTCCATCTTGGCTGTTTTCCTATATTGTAAAAAGAGAATTCCAACCACAACCCAAAATAAGGGAGATTTTAAAACGGATAACACATTATATACTGAATAATGTAGTATTTGGAAGAAAAAATACATGCTCACTTCCCCTTTACCCCTATGCCTTAAATTACCTAATCATTTCCTTAACCTTTTCTATAGCCTTCTGAAGTTGTACATCCTCTCTTAAATTGTCTATTCCAATTTCCTCCACATCTTCAGGCAATTCAACTACTATATCCGGTTCAATTCCAAGGCCATGGATGCTGGTTCCATTAGGTGTAAAGTACTCGGATACAGTCAATTTAAAACCAGTACCATCAGATAGTTCCCTAATTCTTTGAACTATTCCCTTTCCAAAGGTCTTAGTCCCTATAAGGATTCCCCTATTCCTATCCCTAATTGCTCCAGCCAATATTTCCGAAGCGCTGGCACTACCTTCGTTTACTAATACTACTAAGGGAATATCAATATGTTTCTTATCGGATTTTTCATAGACCCTTTCTCCCCTTCTAGTCTCTGTATACACAATCACTCCTTCATCCAAAAATTCATCTGCAATATCTATACATACATTTAATAAACCACCAGGATTATTCCTCAAATCTAAAATAAGGGCAGCTATATTTTGCTTCATAAGGGAATTTAATTCCTTTTTAAAATCATCATAGGTGAGTTCATCGAAGGAGGTTATATTGATATAGCCAATACTATCTTCAATTATATCCGATTTAACCGTTACTAATCTGATCTCTTCCCTGACTATTTCCATATCTATATATTGATTCTTTCCATCCTTAGTCTTTCTTAAAATGGTTAGGGTAACAGTGGTATTTGGCTCCCCCTTCATCATCTTAACAGCCTTATCCATATTATCTGCTGTAAATTCCTTATCATCTACCTTGATTATTTTATCCCCAGTCCTCAATCCAGCCCTCTCTCCTGGAGTTCCTTCTATTGGGGCTACTACCGTTATAAGGTTATCCTCACCGGGAGTAACTATAACTCCTATTCCCCCGTAAATCCCTGAGGTATGTTCTGTAAAGCTTTTGAACTCTTCTTCTGTCATATACACTGAATATGGATCATCTAGGGCCTGGAATAAACCCTTTAACTGGCCTTCCAAAAGTTTTTCATCATCTATTTCATATAGATAATTTTCCTTGATATAGTCTTCCAAACTTGCAAGCTTGGAATATTTTTTATAGGTGGAAATAAGCTGGTTATATTCATTAGCGCTTAAAACAACCTTATCCTTATATTTAATGCTAATTATATTGGTTAGACCAAAAGTGATAATATTTGTCAATATTATCAACATTACTGCTATGGTAACAATTCTTCTTTTTGACATATCTTCACCTCAATATTTTGGATTATGTATTCTATTGTATTCAAATCTACCTTAACATTATACCATAATAGGGTAGAAAAAAAAGGGGCTAATTCCCCTTTAAATAAGGCATAGGATCAACATATGCTCCATTTTTCCTAACTTCAAAATGTAGGTGGGGTCCAGTAGAAAGGCCTGTACTACCTATTTTAGCCACCACATCCCCTCTCTTAACCTGGGTACCTTCGCTAACAGTCAGAGAAGAATTGTGGCCATATAGGGTAACTATTCCCCCTCCATGATCTATCATAATGGTCTTCCCATAACCTCCCAGGGTCCCTGAATATATAACTGTCCCATCAGCTGCTGCAATAACATTGGTCCCCGTTGGAGCAGGTATGTCTATTCCCGTATGTAATTTCTTCCTATTCAATATTGGATGGATACGATAACCATAGTAGGAGCTTATTCTAGAATAGCCAGGGACGGGCCAGCTCATAACTCCTCCAGTATAGGGGGAAGATACCCTTTGCCTTCTGACTATTTCAGATTCTATTTCCTTGGCCAGTTTATTTAACTTATCGTATTCTTCTTCCGCTAATTTTAAATCCCTTTCCAATTCCTTCATCAAACGCTCTTTTGACCTTGTAGCCATGGCCAAATCCTTTTTCTTATCCTCTAACTTAGATTTGGTTGTCTCCAAGGAAGCCCTTTGGGCCTGTAGCTCCACCTTTTTATTTTCAATTATGTCCCGCTGCTCCTTCATATACTTAAGCAATTCCACATCATGGTTTACAATGGACTGAAGCATATTCCTTCTGGCTAGAAAATCTCCTAAATCGGCAGAAGCCAAAAGCACTTCTAAATAACCGATGCTCCCCTTTTTATACATTACTCTAAGCCGGCAATTGAATAGGTCCTGCTTGTCCTCTATATTCCTCTCCGCTTCTTTTAACTCCTCCTCAGTCTTTGATATTTCCTCACTTAATTTATCTATATCCTTTTCCACCTTTTCCAATTCTTTAGCTGCAATATCCATTTGCTTGTCCAATTCTTGGATTTGGGCGCTAATATCCTTTGTCCTACTCTTTATATCCTCTATCTCCTTCTTCCTTTCATTCATCTCCTGAATAGTTTCTTCCTTCTTCTCCTTTAGCTGGTCTATAGTATTGTCAGCAAATACTAAGGCATAATTAAATATCAATATCACAGCCAATATGGAATATATGGTTTTTCTCCCTATCTCCATATTAATCCTCCTTAAACGTTTAGAAATCTTTTCAATGATACGAGACTTCCTAAGGTTCCTATACCTCCACCAATGGCAACAAATATAATTGAAACATCCTTTATCAAGGTAGATGGGGGTACCAGGTATACAGTAAACAGTACATACAATCTATCGTTTACCACATTGAAGAAATAACTGTAGCCATAGTTTACTATTAGTATGGAAATCAAAGCCCCAATTAATCCAAACAGCAGCCCTTCTATTATGAAAGGTCCCCTAATATATCCATTGGTGGCTCCTACATATTTCATTATTTCTATTTCCCTTCTTCTGGCAGCCACAGTGATCTTTACTGTATTTGAAATAATAAACACTGATACCAATATTAAAATACCTATTATTATTAATCCTCCCAGCCTTACATAATTGGCAAATAGGATTAATTTTTCAATTATATCTTGATTGTATACCACCTCATCTATCCCCTCTAGGTCCTTTACATCATTCACCAAAGATTCAGCATATTCTATATCCTTCAATTGGACCACAAAGGAATTTTGCAAAGGATTGTTTTCCTCCAATCCCTCTAATAAATATGCCTCATCCTCCCAATCCTCTTTCATAATCTCCAAAGCCTGGTCCTTGGACTGATAAATAACCGATAAAACCCCTTTATTCCCTTTAACCTCTTCCTCTATTCTGTTTAACTGCTGTTCTGTTATTTCATCCTCTAAAAATATTTGAATTTCATCAAATTTACTCTTGGTACTTACCACCACATTGTTTATACTGAGTATTACTATCAATACCAGGCCCAATATTACCAATACCGCCGTTATAGAACTAACGGAGGCAAGGCCCATCCCCCTATTTCTCCACATGCCTTGAAAGCCCTGTTTAAGTATATTCTTAAATATTCGAAATCTCATGCTCATACACACCCTTCTTTTCGTCCCTTACTACCTTTCCTCCTTCGATGGCGATTACCCTCTGTTTCATCATGTCTACTATATCCTTGGCATGGGTTGCCATTAATACGGTAGTCCCCCTCCTGTTAATATCCCTAAGGATCTTCATAATTTCCCAGGCTGTTTCAGGGTCTAAATTTCCAGTAGGCTCGTCCGCAATTAGTATAGGAGGACTATTTACTATAGCCCTAGATATGGCCACCCTTTGGTGTTCCCCACCAGAAAGCTGGTCTGGATAACAATGGGCTTTTTGGCTAAGATCTACCATGCTAAGTACCATGGGAACATTCCTTCTAATCTCCCTTGGATGGGCTCCTACAATTTCCATAGCAAAGGCTACATTTTCATATACAGTTTTATTGGGCAGCAATCTAAAATCCTGAAAAACTACCCCAACATTCCTTCTAATATAGGGTATCCTTCTATTTTTAACCCTGGTTATATCCATATCATTTAAATATATTTTACCCTCAGTGGGGTCCTCTTCCTTCAGGATTAGCTTTATCAATGTAGACTTTCCAGCACCACTAGGTCCAACTAAAAAAACAAATTCTCCCTTTTCTATTGTTATGTTTACATTGGATAGGGCCCTTACCCCATTATCATAAACCTTACTTATATTGACAAATTTAATCAAATGTATTCACCTCTATGTATTAGAATGATTCCTAGCCTATATAGATTATAGCACAGCTATTATATGATTCTACCCTTATTAAAAAAATCCTCCTTATTTTTATCCTTTTTTACATATTCGTATTAATAATATATTATAATATAAGCTGAAGAATAAATAAATAGTAAAGGGTGGTAAGTTTGGACAAAAAAGTATTGAGGAAAAATATGCTGGAAAAAAGGGCCCAGATAACTCCTGAAGAAAGATTGGAAAAATCCAGAGCCATTCAAAGGATTCTATTTGATACAGAGGAGTATAAAAAGGCTAATTTTATATTTACTTTTATAAGTACTGATAATGAGGTAAATACCCATGATATAATAAAGGATTCTCTGGCTATGGGCAAGAGGGTAGGGGTTCCTATAACTATCCCTGAAGGAAGGAAACTAGTTGTTTCTGAAATAAAAGATTTTGATAAAGAGCTGGAAATGGGCTTTTATAATATACTAACTCCTAAAAGAGAGTATATAAGGGAGGTTTCACCGGATATCATAGATATAGTATTGGTACCAGGACTGATCTTTACCCCTGATGGGTATAGGATAGGCTATGGTGGAGGCTATTATGATAGATTCTTTAACCAGAACAAAAATCTATTAAAAATTGGCATATGCTTTGAAATGCAGATAGCTCCAAAAATCCCAATAGGACCCTATGATGTACCTGTTGATTATATTATTACTGAAAAGAGATTAATTTACTGCTAATTAGTTCTAAAAATGATATAATAGGTGTGATAGTTGATTATTTTTATTTTGGGAGGAATATATAATGATAAGGACTGTTGGAACCACAGTTAGAGGCATAAGGGCTCCTATAGTTAAGCAAGGGGACGATATAATAAATATTGTTGTAGACTCAGTTTTAAAGGCGGCAAAATATGAAAACTTTAAAATAAATGATAGGGACGTAGTAGGAATTACCGAATCATTAGTAGCTAGGGCTCAGGGTAATTACGCTACTGCAGAAGATATTGCCCAGGACATTAATAATAAATTTGATAGGGAAATAGGAATAGTATTTCCTATTCTTAGTAGGAATAGATTTGCTCCTATTTTAAAGGGTATAGCCTTAACAGGCAAAAAAATATACCTATTTTTAAATTTCCCTTGTGATGAAGTGGGAAACCCTTTAATGGACCTTGATAAGATGAATCAACTGAATATAAATCCCTACATAGATTGTTTAAGCGAAAAAAAGTATAGGGAATTGTTTGGAGAAAGAGTATACCACCCTTTTACTGGGATAGATTATGTACAACTATATAAGGATTTGACCATTAATAATGATGTGGAAATATACCTTTGCAATGATCCAAAAATGGCACTAGATTATACCAAGGACCTTTTAGTAGCCAATATTCACAACAGGAAGAGGACTAAAGAAATCCTCAAAGAAGCAGGGGCTGAAAAGGTATATGGTTTAGATGATTTATTAACGGAACCTGCTAAGGGCAGGGGCTACAATCCAGAATACGGCCTACTGGGATCAAATATGGCAACAGATACTAAAATTAAACTATTCCCCCGGGATTGCCAATATTATGTAGATGAAATCCAGAAAAAGTTTAGGGAGAAAACTGGTAAATTAGTGGAAGTAATGGTATACGGGGATGGGGCCTTTAAAGACCCGGTAGGTAGGATCTGGGAATTGGCAGACCCTATAGTGTCTCCCGGATATACAGCTGGATTAGAGGGAACTCCCAATGAAGTAAAACTAAAGTATTTAGCTGACGCAGAATTGGAAGGCCTAGAAGGTGAAGCTGCCATAAAGGCCATTAAGGAAAGGATAAATTCTAAAGATGATGATTTAATTGGAGATCCTGAATCCCTAGGTACCACCCCAAGGAGACTAACAGACCTTTTAGGCAGCCTATGTGATTTAACCAGCGGTAGTGGTGATAAGGGGACTCCAATAGTACTGATACAAGGTTATTTTGATAATTTTGCCAGTAATTAATAAATAGAAGTCATCCTTGACATAGATAAAGAACCTCCATTAATATTAGGTTCTTCATTGATGTTCGGGATGACTTTTTTATACCACTATTCATCATATTCTACTTCTAATCTAATGTTTTCTGGCATCTTGTCTAGATTGGTTTTTACTATGGTAAAAGGATAGGAAAAGCCTTGGGCTACAATATCGTCAATATCTGGATCCTTGAATTTAGCATATACTACTAACTCAAAATCATCTTTAGATTTAGGTTCCTTGATTATCTTTTCCACCTCTACTTCATATCCCCCAGTCTGTTTTTCTCCTCGGGTTACTAAAACGTATATCTCGTCATTTATCCTACAGGTTAAAGCCCTTTCCTCTGATAAATATTTGGGCAATATTTCCTTAATCTTTTCTGGAATCTCTGATGAATCTAATACCTTATATTTCACTGTCCTATCACCCTTATCTAAATATTTTGGAATAATAAGTATGGCCAATATCAAAATTACTATTATTATTCCAAATATTATATATTTTTTCCTCAAAGCCTATCCCCCCAAATATATCTATACTATATATTATTCTGGGTTAGGCTGATTTATGTTCTTTTAAATAAAAATAGCACCACAATATACTCTGGTGCTATAATATATTCGTTACCCTTCTATTTGGATAATATTTTTTTGGCCTTATTAACAATATTCTCTACGCTTAATCCATACTTTTCTAGCAACTCATTCCCATCTCCCGATTCTCCAAAGGTATCCTGAGTACCTATAAACTCTACATAGGTAGGACTGCTATTAACCACTACTTCAGCCACAGCACTGCCCAAGCCTCCGATGATGCTATGCTCCTCTACCGTAACTATTCCTTTGGTTTCATGGGCTGCCTTTATTATTATGTCCTCATCTATAGGCTTTATGGTAGACATATTGATAACCCTGGCAGATATACCTTCTTTGGCCAATTCATCTGCTGCAAGTAGGGCCTTCTCCACCATTACTCCTGTAGCTATGATGGTTATATCCTTACCTTCCCTCAGCTCTACTCCCTTTCCTATTTCAAACCTATAGTCCCTATCAAATATTACAGGTACCTTAGACCTTCCCAGCCTAATATAAACAGGTCCCTTGTATTCTGCTGCCTTATAAATACACTGTTTTGTCTCTATTGCATCAGCTGGATTTAATACTACCATATTGGGAAGGCTCCTCATAAGGCTTATATCTTCAAGGGCTTGATGGGTGGCCCCATCTTCTCCTACCGTCAGCCCAGCATGGGTAGCTGCTATTTTTACATTTAAGTTTGGATAGCAAACTGAATTCCTTATTATTTCAAAGGCCCTGCCACTGGCAAATACAGCAAAGGTACTGGCAAAGGGTATCTTTCCACAGCTGGCTAATCCTGCTGCAGTGGCAATCAAATTCTGCTCTGCTATTCCTACATTGAAAAATCTTTCAGGGAAAGCCTTTCTAAATACAGCTGTTTTTGTGGATCCAGAAAGGTCTGCATCCAATACCACAATATCTTGATTAATTTGTCCTAGTTCCCTTAAAGCTTCACCATAGGCATCCCTGGTAGCAATCATACTAGTCATTTGTTCCACCTCCTAGTTCCATCAATGCTTTTTTAGCTTCTTCCTCTGAAGGTGCCTTTCCGTGCCAGCCTACCTGATTTTCCATAAAGGAAACCCCTTTTCCTTTAACGGTTTTAGCTATGATTATTGTAGGTCTTCCCTTAGTATTTTTAGCCTCATCTATGGCTTTGAAAATCTCACCAAAGGAATGGCCATCAATCTTTATTACATGCCAGCCAAAGGATTTAAACTTTTCATCTATAGGCTCTATATCCATTACCTCTTCATTGGCTCCATCGATTTGTAGGCCATTGTGGTCTAAGAATACAGTGATGTTATCCAGCTTATGATGGGCTGCAAACATGGCCGCCTCCCATATAATCCCTTCCTGACATTCCCCATCTCCAATTAGGGCGTACACCCTATAATCCTTATTGCTAATTTTTCCTGCCAAAGCCATACCATTAGCGGCTGCCAAACCCTGGCCTAAAGAACCAGTAGTCATGTCTACCCCAGGAGTATCCTTCATATCTGGATGGCCCTGGAGCATGGAGTCAATCTTTCTTAATTTCATCAATTCCTCCTTGGCAAAGTATCCCTTTTCCGCCAAGGCAGCATAAAGGACTGGAGCTGCATGGCCTTTTGATAGGACAAACCTATCCCTTTCCGGCCAATCTGGCTTATTAGGATCTATATTCATTACCTTAAAATAAAGGGCTGCCACTATTTCACAGGCTGATAGGGAACCTCCTGGATGGCCTGATTTTGCTTCCTTCAGCATATTTATTATACTAATTCGCATATTGTTTGCAATCCTGGCTAATTCTTGATACTTATCCATTCCTATCCCTCCTATTGTTTATCTATTTCCTCAAACCCTTCTCCTAGTACCTGGGACATTTCAGTTACCATAATAAAAGCATCTTTATCGATGCTGCTTACAATCTCCTTAGCCTTGGTAAACTGGTATCTGTTTACTACGCAAAGCAGTATATCCTTTTCCTCTTTTGTATACATGCCCTTTCCTTTAAAGAGGGTTACTCCCCTTTCCAACTCCACCATTATCCTTTCACTAATCTCCTCCGGCTTATTGGTTATTATAAGAAATCCTTTTAAATAGCCAATGCCCTCCAGTATCATATCTATTACCTTTAACATTACAAAAAGGGCTATGGTAGAGTAGAGGGCAGTATCAATCTTCTTATCCACAATCCCTGCAAAGGCTACCACCATAACATCTATTATACCCATGAAGGTGGCTAAGCTTAAGCTGGGGAATAGCTTATTGAGTATGGAGCCTGCTAAATCTGTTCCTCCAGTAGTACCACCAGACTTAAAGACAATACCTAGGCCTAACCCTCCTACCACACCACCAAATATGGCTGATAGTAATAGATCTGATGTAACAGCCCTGGAAGGAATTATCCTCAAAAACAGGGATAATAATAGGGTAGAATACAAGGTTTTCCAACCAAAATTTTTGCCTAATATAATTACTCCAATTATAAATAAGGGTACATTTATTACTAAATTGGTTATATATATGGGAATATTAGTAACCTTCTTTAGACCTATGGCAAATCCTGTCACCCCTCCCGGGGCAATGGTATTTGGTTCCAAAAACAAGGCCATCCCTGCTGCCAATAAAAATACCCCTACCGTTAAACCAATCAATGAAAGTATAAACCTATACCATTCTTTTTTAATCATACACCCCTCCTAATCACTGGATTACCCTTCTGTTAAATAATACGTGTAGCATAAATTTAGGTAGTGCCAATTGCCTTTTTATCCGCCTGGGCTCTTGTATCAACCTATATAGCCACTCCAAGCCCAGCCTTTGGAATATTTCAGGTGCCCTTTTAGATTTACCAGCTAGGACATCCATGGTGCCCCCATTGCCTATTATGACCTTTCCTGGGAGCCTATCCTTATTGGCAGCTATCCAAGTTTCCTGCTTTGGAAAACCTAGCCCAACAAATATGATATCTGGTTTTGCCTTATTGATCTCATCTATTATTTCCATTTCCTCTTCATGATTATTATAACCAGTATGGCTGCCTTTAAAATATCCATGATGAAAGCCAGCTAGTTTAATATTAGGATACCTTTTAAGTATATTTTCTCCTGCCTTTTTAGCTACACCCTCCTTGCCTCCCAACAGATATAAACTATATCCCTTTTCATTGGCAATTTCAAGTAGTTTTATGGATAAATCAAATCCAGTTACCCTTTCCTTTAAAGGCTTGCCCCTTATTTTAGACCCATATATAAGGCCAATACCATCTGGAATCACTAAATCGCTGTTGTTGATGATACCCTTAATCTTTTCATCATCCTTGGCTGCCATTACTATCTCCGTGTTGGGAGTGGATATGGTTCTTAGCCTATCCCCTTGTAAAAAGCCATCAACAATTTTGGTAGCCTCATCTAAACTTACATTGTCTATTCGGATTCCAAATATCTTAATATTATCCAAAATATCACCTACTTTTTTAGAAGATCCAGGGCAAAAAATACGTTTTTTAATGCTCCCTCTCTCATCTTTTTATCTAGTTCCATTAGTCTCTTTCCCAAATCCTTCCTCTTCTCCCACACATAATCAATATTTTTAATCAGCTGGTTATACTCAATACCTTCGGCTGGACACATATGCTCCATCTCCAAGGTCTTCAAAAAGCCCTCAACTTTAGGGTCATAAACAATCCCTACCATGGGTACATATTGGGTAGCTGCATATATTAGGGAGTGGAGTCTCATGGCTATTATTATCTCCAATCTATTAATAATCCCCATAATATCCTCAACATTATATTTGTTGGATATAATATAGCAGCCTTCCTTAGTAACCCTGTTTAAAATATCCCTGCTAATGGATATATCCTCTGGATAATGCATGGGGATCAGTACCACATTTACTCCATATCTATCAATTATATAATCTATGGCCTTTGCTAAAACCTGGACTAAATTATCTCCATTGGTCCAATTCCTAACAGAAACCCCTACCAAGGGTTTATCATCCATTATCCCTTCCCTTTCCAGTATCCTTTCTATGGTTTCCTCACGGGTAGGCTGCAGGGTAAAAACCGGATCTGCTGTCACGTATACATTTTTATTACTAACCCCTATTTCCTCGACAAATTTTCTAGAATCTTCGTCCCTTAAGGTAATCAAATCCACCTTATTTAGTACATTTCTAGTAATGTATCTATTAACCCTCCTATTAATAGGCCCTATGCCATTGGCATATACCATTACCGGTTTATTAAACATTTTAGCTAGCTTTATAAGGGACAAATAATATAATAGGGAACGGGTACTGGTTACATCCTGTAAAAGGCTGCCCCCACCAGATATAAATAGATCACAGTCCCTAATTGCCCTAATAATATCAAGCATTCCAAACCTATATACAGCTTCAATTCCATATATTTTCTTAGTAAAAGGGGGATTGTTGGAAAAAGCGGTTATCTGTATGGAGCTGTCATTGGCCTTCAAATCCTTAACTATAGCTTTTAGTATGGCATCATCCCCGCTATTATCAAATCCATAATAGCCAGATATTAAAACTTTTTTCATTTGGAAAACTCCTTTTATAATTGATATACTGTCAATTTTATTGGTCTTTACTGCTAAACTCCAATATATATCCAACTAGTCCAGTGGATACCAATATCCAAAACATCATAAGAATCCTGTCATTGAAAAAGATATAATCTACCAGTCCATGTAAGAGTATCCCCAATATTGAAGCAAATACAGCTACACTAATCCTTCTAATCTTTATATCCATACCTTTTACAAAGGTTATTAAGCTTATCCTGATTGAATTAAACACAAATACTATAAAGCCTATAAGGCCAAATATACCTATCTCTACAAAGAGCTGCAAAAATATATTATGGGAATGGACAGCCACTATCCCCTGCCTCATATATCGGGGATATAGGGCCCTAAAGGAATTAAAACCTAACCCAGCTCCATTAACCCAATAATCCTTAATCATAAGAAGGGTGGCCTTCCACAGGGGAATCCTGTAAGCATTGGAGCTGTCCTCTATGCTTCCAATAGTAGATAATCTGGTCATTATGGCTGTAGGATTAAAGACTATAAGCCCCAAGCCCCCTAATACATATAATAGCAATAGTTTTCTATCTATAAATATTGCAAATACCAGTAGGGCCAAGAACAAGCCCAACCAGCCTCCCCTAGAAAAGGTGAGTATAATACATAGGCCTTGAATAGCCATACTTATAAGAAACAATAGCTTCTTAAACATACTATCCGTATTGTATAAAAGAGCAAAAGTAATAGGTATAGTAAGGATTAAATACTCAGCCAAAATATTAGGATTATCAAAGGTAGATATTACCCTGGCTTTAATATCTGGGTTTTGCTCTCTATCTATCCAGCTCTCCTTCAGCTCCATCCCCGTTCTGTACTGATACAAGCCATATAAGCCTACTATAGTGGCAGCAATAATTAATGCAAGTATCAAATAGTATAGTTTCTGTTTGCTATCTATTAAATTGATGGCTAAAAATAGGAATAGAAAGGCAAGTATATATACTATCAACTTTACAATACTCTGCTTTAAGGTAACTGAAGTTATAGTGGCAAATAATAGTGGGATTATAAATAAGCCTATTGAATACTTAATAGGTATTGTCTTTAAATTAAAATCCCTATCCATTATAATATTTAGAATAAAGGAAATAACTGTTAACCCAAATAATAAAACCACATACCTAAAGGAGATAAGGGGCAGTGAAATTGCCATTAAATATAGGCCATATACCGGTCTATATAGGATAAGGACTAGTCCTACCAGCCCCAATATTATTTTCAATCCTATAGTTAATGGAAACAATAATAGAATAATTCCCATCAATAATCCAAATATAATCCCTATTATATTGACTTTATTCTTACTGATAAGGTTTTCCATACTTTCCTCTCCTATAATTTGTTTAGCTGTCATAATCAAATATTTCCATTATAATCCTTGCAAACTTACTATTCTTAACCAGCTTATCCATATCAACATTTAACCAGCCCAATATAAAGGGTAGAATCCCCATAAGCACAATAAATAGTGTCCTTTTTATAGAATAAATACCTTGGACAAAGGACAGGATTCCAAATACCATTATACCTGTACCTATACTGGTAAATATAAATCTATAGATATCTGAAAATATTGTGGTGACAGTATATTTAGCCAGGTTAATTAACAAACTATTAGATATGGGTTTGCATAATAACCCCCTTATCCAATTAATAAATTTAAGTAGTCTTTCTACCAGCCCTATCAATAGGCCACTTCTTCCATATATATTTTCATCCCTTAAAAGAGTGGAAATTATGAGGCTGTTATTTAGACCATTGATACAAGCCTTTTTAATCACCCTTAAAATTTTGTATGTGAAACTATTTGTCCATATATTATTGAGTAAATTTGAAACCACAAACTCACCCTCTATTCTTCTTTTAGATTAATCTCTAATATAGTAGAGCTTAAAGCGTAGGTTTGAGTCCTTAAAACTAGTTTGCTACCTACCCTCAATTCACTTTTCCCAGATATTATAGAATTTTCAGTTACTGTAGCTTTCCCATCTATGGTAATTATTAGATCGTATCTATCTGGTATTTCAGCTATTTTTATTTCCCCATCTACAGTTTCAACTTCAGTAGAGGCTGGATATACTTCCACCTTCTTTATTTTGCCTAGTACCGTCCCAGTATCGTATTCCTTTAGTATATCCCCTTCCTTTATCATATCGACACCAATTTTCTCCCTATCCAATACTATTATTTTCAATTCAATAGGTTTAGGTATTACAATATCCGTTGGATCAATCCTTCTCAACTTATAAAATCCACCTATGCTTAATATCCCAATCATGAGTATTATAAATAAATCCAATATATTTATTTTACCAAAAAGTCTTCCCTTTTCATCTAACAAAGGCATATCCATTTCCTCCCTAGAATTATTCAAGTATATTAATGGCTGTAATAGTGGATTTAACAGAACTTAAAGTGCTTTTTAAATATACTGTGCCTTCTATTCTCATGTCCCTTCCCCCCATGCGGATATAATCATCGGTAATAACTGCATTACCCCTAAGGGTTATATACACATCGTATCTGTTGGGCTTTCTGCTCTTTACTATTCTTCCATCACCAGTTTCCACATAGGCATAGGCCTCTGTTACCTCCTTAGCCACCACCTCTCCAATCACCTGATTGGTATCCTTATCCTTAAATATATCTCCAATCTCTATAACATTGACAGTTTCCATTAAAACTCCCTCAATCCTATAGGTTACTTCTACAGGCACCGTATCTACCGAAATAGCCTTAGGTTTAAATGCATAGGAGTAGCCAATATAAAGGGCTGCAACTATGATTCCAATAATTACAATATCCACCCAATTAAATTTCCTCTTCATATTTTCACCTACCTAATATTTGTTGGTAAATTTGCATCTGCTTATCAGCCATCTTTTCCGATGAATAGAATTTACATATTCTATGGTATAGGTTATTACCTAATCTCCTTCTTAAATCCCCATCTTCTATTAGGGTCAAAATGTGCTTACTCAATGTGTCTACATCTCCAGGTTCAAAAAGCAAGCCACTTTCTCCATGGGTAACTAGATCCTTTACTCCCCCTACATTGGAAGCTATTATGGGCTTTTTAAAGACCCCCCCTTCCAAAATTACATAGGGAAAGCTTTCACTATAGGAGGTATTGGTATTTATATCTATTTGATGAATAAAACTATAGGGATCCCGTATATATCCCAGTAGGTGTACCCTATCAGCAACCCCTAATTCCTGTGATAACTCTTTAAGTTTCTCCTTCTCCTCCCCATCTCCGGCAATAAAAAATTCCACATCTGGCCTTTCCTGTAATACCCTATGGGCTGCCCTTATAAATATATCTACACCTTTTACCGGATATAGTCTAGCCAAAATCCCCACCTTTATAGTATTCTTGTGGGTAACTATTCCATGGTCTTGAAAAAAATTTCCATTAATAGGGGCGGATTCTACTTCCTCTACATTTATTCCATTATAGACTGTCATTATCCTATCTGGATCAAAATTCCTATCTATAAGCATTTGCCTAAAACTTTCCGAAACTCCAATATAATAATCCATATGTTTTAAAGATAGGTAGTTGAGATTTTTATAGACCAAATCCTTATAGAAATTTCCCTTAAAATCCAATCTATAATCGCTATGGATTGTAGTAACAGCAGGTATAGGGTAAAACTT
This sequence comes from Tissierellia bacterium, assembly GCA_012728725.1. Taxonomy (GTDB): domain Bacteria; phylum Bacillota; class Clostridia; order Tissierellales; family Tepidimicrobiaceae; genus JAAYEM01. The sequence goes on from JAAYEM010000003.1 coordinate 41,537, forward strand.
CTTCAGGATATAGGTAATAAAATTGGCCCTAGCCCCATGGCAGTGGATTAAATGGTACTCCTCTCTTTTGACTTCCTCTATTAATCTCCTTATAACAGACAGATCATACCTCCTTTTTTGTTCATAAACCTGGATATTTATTCCCTTTTCTTTAGCCTCATAATAGAAATCGGCCTTCATAAAACAGATTACCTTTACATGAATCCTTTTGTTTAGTTCCTGTAATAAATTTATTACATGGGTCTTAGCCCCTCCAGTATCTCCTCCACTAATTAAATGTAAAACTTTCATTATGTTAACCTATTTATCCAAATAGGTTCAACCCTCCTTTTATATATTTCCAACACTATTTATCAAGTAGTTGCCAATATAGATTATAGGTTTTATCCAGCATATTATATTGGGAGAAATTATCCAAGACTATATTCCTGGAATCAGATCTAATAGAATCATATAGCTGCCTATTACTGTATAGATCCATAACTGCCTTAACAAATCTATCCACATCTCCAAAGGGGATTAATATCCCTCCATTGCCCTTTTCAAATATTTCCGGAACTCCTCCTACCTCTGTAGCTACAACAGGTACACTACAGGATAAGGCTTCTATTATGGAAAAGGAAATGGCTTCATTCTCAGAAGGAGATATGTATATGTCGGTGTCAGCCAATATTTGAGGAATATCATCCCTAAATCCCAGGAAAAGAACTTGATCTTCTAAATCATACTCTTGGGCTTTTTTTCTAATAAAATCCTCTTCCTCTCCCTCACCTACTAATAGGACCTTAAAATCTGATATATATTTTTTTAATTCCTTCAATCCTTCAATTAAAAAGCTATGGCCTTTTTCCCTCTTAAATCTTGATACAGTAGCCAATACCAGGGTATCCTTTCCAATACCCAGCTCCTCCCTTATAGGCCCCCTCTCCCTAGGCTTGAAATAATGGGTGTCCACCCCATTATATATAACCTGGGTTTTTTCCTTTGATATGCCTTCTTCTATTAGGGAAGATTCTACAGCCTTAGATACGCAAATAATCCTATCCACAAATTTAGAAAATATCCTATTAAAAAACCTTATAATCCAATTGTTGTTTACTACTAAATGGGTAGTCCATACCACCTTAACCCTTGGATTAAATAGCTTTGATAGGACCCCAATATAATTTTCCCTCAAAAAATGGGTTTGGATTATATGGATATGATTGGATTTGCAATAATGGGCTATTTTTTTTGCCGCCCTGATATCCAATACATTTCTCATCTCTATTATTTCCACATGGGAGCATTTGTTCACAAGCTTTTCATGCATGCTCCCCTCATGGTTGCATATGACAAAAAAATTTACATCTTCCCTAGCATTGTCCAGCAGATTATATATATAGGTTTCCGCACCGCCCTTTTCTATACTAAAGATCAAATGAAGTATATTCAAATCTATTCTCCTTTCAGCTAGGCTTCTTGGGTGATAAGGAGTAGGTCTTTAAATATATCCATGTAGCTATCCTTTAATTTCTTATTCTTCATATAGCTAAAGAATAGATTGTATCTACTGCTCAGTTGCCTAAATTGGGAGGGATTAAAACCTTCCTCAATTAGGATATTATTAAATTCTATTATCCTATCTAAATCCCCTTTAACGAAACCTTCTAAGGCATAACCTTCCTTTACCAACAATCTCAGTGCCCTATTAACAGACTCAAAAGCATCAAATCCCATTACATACTGGGATTTAAATACATCATATAAGGTATTTTTCTTGTCAAATAGATTTTTATCCATAATGGTAACTGTATTAATAAGGTCCGGTCTAATAGGAGTATTGACACTGTACATAAAAATATTATTAAAAGTACTATCCCAGCGTTTAATACTTTCTATAAGTATCCTGCTGCTATTTACATGGTCAATATGGCCATCTAAAAGAAAGGGCATATATATTATATCAGGACTTTCCTTTACCAGTATGGAATATACCCTATCCACATATTCTTCCCTAACCATAACTTGTCCATCGGGAATGTCTAAAAAATATATTTGTTCTATGCCTATTATGTTTTTTATTGTATGGGCCTCTTCTTTCCTTAGCTGAATTAGGGATTCCTTATCCAAAGAAGATACGGCTCCTCCTCCATCTGCCATATAGAGGCCGATTATAGTATCCCCTTTTTCTCCATGTTTTAATAGGGTAGCTCCTACCCCAATGCTTTCATCATCTACATGGGGGGCCATAAATAGTACCTTATTCTTTCCATGAGAAAAAGCAAGAGTTTTTTTATAGATTCCCTTGTGGGAAAAAGTATAGTATAGGTACAAGAATATACTATTAAACAATGTGACGGGATATTTAAGTATTATCTTTATAAATTTCTTTAACAAGGGTTTCACATCCTCTTATCCTATCTTATTTCATATTCCCCTCTAACTAAAAATATGGCGTCAGTAATAGCTGCTACCCCTCTGTTGTCGTTCCTGGGAACTATTAGTAAATGATTATCTGGAACCAGTACATCCATACCCAAATCCTTTCCTCCAGTGACATCGGATAAGCCCCCTAACTCTCCAGCAATAACCCTGGCCTTGCCCCCCCTTAATATAATCTCCGTCCCAGCCTTGCCTATAAGGGACTGACCAGCAGCTATTTCAACTACTTCTAGCCTATTGGCTGGATAGCTATTAGAGCCACTGTCAACATTTGCCAACCTTTCATCTATGTAATTTTTAAATTGCTCCAGCCTTTTCTCTAAAAAGCTTAAGGATATTAGGGGATCCTTTTCAGATCCTGGTTCTGAAAAGACCACACTTCCACCTAAAATAATAGATAAAACTACCAAAGCTAAAATTCCCTTCTTAATTCCATTTGTTTTCATATAGATTCCCCCTTGTACTCTTAACTTATTAAAAGAAATCCGCCTTGAACATTGGAACATCTATCTTTTCCATATTGTAACCTTCCTTCTGATAGGATACTAATGTGGACCTATTCTTAAATATCCTATAGGTAAAGGTCTTATTGTGGGTGTAATTAAATAGGATTGGTGAATGGGCTTTTATAAAGTAATCCTTGTATTCCTTATCAAATCTACCTAGCACATAATATATATTATTTTTCCGTTTAAATAGTAAATAAAAGTCTCCACCTATTTGGCAATAATAATATTTATTAATAGGAGATTTTCCAAACCTCCAAATTAAATAATCCGGTTCTATGAATTTAGTTTCTCTCCTTAGCCTATTTCTATCTATCACAAGCTTTAGGTAAGAATACTTGTTAATCCTCCAACCTAGTTTCAAATTGCCAGGTAGGGAGTTTTCATTGGGAAAATTATATATAAAGGCCCCTTTAACCTTTTCTAGAGCCACCAAACTCATATTAGAAAATATACCCTGACCCCTATAGTCCTTATGGACTGCTGTATCACAGGGCTGATAGGATAGGTGCCCATCTATATCATTTCTCCAAAAACTTCTAATACCTACAATCCTGTCCCCATGATAGGCAAATACTATGTAGGAATCTCCATAAATATTATCCATATATTTCCAATCAAACCAGTCCAAACCATAATCTGTATGGAAAACTTCATTGAATAGATTCACGAAATCCTTCTTTTCTGTAATTGTAATCTCACTGGTAAGTTTGCATATATACTCAATATCCTTTTTCATAGCTTCCCACCTTCTACTAGCTATTTTGTATTGGCCATCCTTCAATAGATTATACTATAGATTGGGATTCTTTTAAAGAAAGAATGGCAAAAAAAATAAGCATCATTACAATGCTTATTTTTTATAAATCTATTAATCCTAAACTTATTTTTAGGCACTCATCTACCTTTGCCATCATTTCATCGTTGAATCTACCTATTTTCTCTCTTAATCTCTTCTTATCTATAGTTCTTACCTGCTCTAAAAGAACTACGGAATCCTTTGGGAGGCCATATTCATGGGCTTTTATTTCCACATGGGTAGGTAATTTAGCTTTGTTTATCTGGGAAGTAATAGCTGCTACAATGATTGTAGGGCTGTACTTGTTCCCTATATCATTTTGTATAACAAGTACAGGCCTAACTCCCCCCTGCTCTGAGCCAACTACAGGGCTCAGGTCCGCATAGAAGACATCCCCTCTTTTAACATTCACATTTTTTCCCACCCAGTAAGTTTTGTTTCATATATATTTAACTCTCTCATATCCTGCTCAAAGCCTATCTCTGCCAGGTCCAGGTTAATCTTACTCATTGCTATATATCCATCTTTAAGCTTTTCTGAAACTTCCAGGCGCCTTTTTTCCCTAATATATAGTTTCATCGCTTCCTTAACAAATTCATTCCTATTTTTCTTTTCCATGGAAACGATAAAATCCACTTCCTCCAGAAGGCTATTTGGTAAGCTAACCATGATCCTCTTCGTTTTAGCCATTAATTTTGCACCCCCAAGCAAATGTTCACCTAAAATGAATAACCATGCCTATAAAAGTTAACATAAGTCAATTATACACACTATACATTAATTGTGTCAATAATTGTAACGATTTATTCAAATATTATCTAATCCAGCAAATAATCTTGTATTTCCACTATTTGACCATTTTCTATGTATACCCTGGGAACTCTCCTTCCCACCATGCATACTATTTCATAATTAATGGTACCAAGTTTTTGGGCCAATTCATCTGCATGAGGATAACCTTCTTCTCCATAGCCAAATAGGACTACCTCATCCCCTACCTTTACATCTGGCACTTCTGTGACATCCAGCATGCATTGGTCCATGCAGATCCTGCCCACTACAGGAACCCTTTTGCCCTTTATAAAGGCCTCTGCCTTAGTGGATAAAAGTCTGGTAAATCCATCTGCATAGCCAATGGGGATGGTGGCAATCTTTGATTCCCTCTCAGTAACGTAAATTTGACCATAGCTAATTCCTGTCCCCTTGGGAACCCTTTTAACATTGGATATTTTGGCCTTGAGGGTCATGGCTGGTTTTAAATCTATCTTATCCTTTAATACTTCATCGGAAGGATAAAATCCGTATATCATAATTCCAGCCCTAACCATGTTTAAATTGTATTCAGGTAGATCTATAATTGCTGCACTATTGGATACATGTTTGATAGGTATAGAAAGTCCCCTCTCCTCTAATTGGTCTACAACTTTAGAAAACCTCTCATATTGGAGCCTAGTATAGGACTTATCCTTTTCATCTGCCTTTGCAAAATGGGTATAAATCCCCTCAATTTCTATATTTGGCAATTTTGATATTTTTATTATCTCCTCTACCGACTCTTCTAAAGGCAAGAATCCTATCCTTCCCATACCGCTGTCTACTTTTATATGGATGGTGCCTGTTTTGCCTAGTTCAAGAGCAGCTTGGGAAAGGGCCTGGGCATCTTTATAATTATAGATTGTCTGAATTATGTCAAATTCCAACACTTGAGGGTATTGGCTGATAGGTGTATAGCCTAGCACTAGTATAGGTACATCTATATTGCCCTTTCTAAGCTCTATAGCTTCAGACAAAGTAGCTACTGCCAATCTATCTGCTCCATTTTCTAAAAAAGTTTTAGCTGCTCTAACAGCTCCATGACCATAAGCGTTAGCCTTTACTACAGCTGTTACCAAAACTCCTTCTTTAGTATTCTTTCTAACCTGTCTAATATTATGGGCCAAATTATCCAAATTTATCTCCGCCCAAACAGGTCTTATCTCATCTAAAGTACGCATATTACCACCCCTATTATATTATTTCATAACACATCGTATTGAAAGTTTTGGTAATAAATTTCCAAATAAATATTACCTTCCTCGTCAAATATATTCGATTTGTGGGGAATAAAATCCTTCTTTTTTATCCATATTTTTTGTGTATTTCTGTATTTATTTTTTTCCCCTAATCCTACAGTCAATACTATATATTCTTCCCCCTCAATCTCTTCCATCTCTACCATGGATTCATCCAAAACCCTTATATTTTCCAAAATATTTCCCATGGAAAGATTCCTATTCAATATCTTAATACTTTCTATAGATATGGATTGCTCTATACTGGGATGCTTAATATATACCTTATTTCCCTCATAGGTAATGGTAAATCCTTGGCTTTCCTTGGGTTCAAGGATCCTTATATTGATATAATCTGGCTTTACAAATCTTTCTTCAATAAGATAGCTAGTTGACTTTTCTTTAGAATTTACTATGAGGGTATAGGTGCAGGTATAATTATTGAATTCATCCATTTTTTCTTGAAACCTGGATATGGTGTTTTCCAATGGCGACCTTCTACAGGAAACCAGTATTAATAGGGAAAAAACTATAGCCACTATCCTTTTCATTATGGAAATCCCAACCCTCTTAATATTCTAACTTACCAATACTATAGGGGATCTTATCTAAAATATCTGATGCTATCATACCATACTCCCCTTTATCCAACTTGGCCAAATCTCCAGCCAATCCATGGCAGTATACCCCTAGTATGCAAGCCTCATAGGGCATGATTCCTTGACCAACAAAACTGGCAATCATACCTGCTAATACATCCCCACTGCCTGCAGTGGCCATACCAGGATTGCCTGTAGGGTTGATAAATACTTCCCCCTTTGGATTGCTAACTATAGTATTGGCTCCTTTTAATACCGTTATTATATTATATTTATTAGACACTTCTTTAGAATATTCCAGCCTATTTTTTTGGATTTCCTTTATGCTTACACCTATAAGTCTAGACAGCTCTCCAGGATGGGGGGTGATTATGGTAGCCCCTTTCCTCTCTAAAAGTAGCTCCTGCTTACCCTGGGAAATGCAGTTGAGGCCATCGGCATCTAATACTATAGGCCTTTCATAATTTAATAGTATTTCAGAAACAAAGCCTATCCTGTCCTCATCCACCCCTATTCCAGGTCCTAATACCAATATATCCAAGGCATTGATTATTTGCTTTACTTTTTTCAAGCCTTTTTGGGTAAAATGCCCCTTGCCCTCATCCTCTATGGGTTTGATGATAGCCTCTATTAATTTACTAGATAGGATTTGGCAGAGGCTTTCTGGAACTATGGTATATACCAAACCGCTTCCAGATCTGAGGGCTGCCATGGTAGCTAGATAGGCTGCCCCTGTCATCCCTAAACTGCCGGCTATTATTCCTACCCTTCCATAGGTACCCTTATGGGATTCCTTCTCCCTTTTGGGTAGCATTTCCTTAATATACTGGGGCACAAATATTTCCTTCCCATATCCTTCCCCTACCCCACTTACAAAGGCTAGGGCATATTCTTTTTCATGGGATATAGATAGACTGATTTTATTTATCCCCAATCTGTGACAGGCTTTAAGGCCTTCCCCATGTAGCCTTATACCAGGCCTGCCCCCCTCATATTGGATTATCTCTATATCCTTCCAATTAACCTTTCCTATACCGGTTCCCAATAGTTTAGATACCGCTTCCTTTGCAGCAAATATTCCCGATACAGTTTGGGGATTATAGTTCCTATCCTCTATATATTTAATTTCCTCAGCTGTAAAAACCTTATTCAAGAACCTATCCCTTTTTTCTGCTAATAATTTCTCTATCCTTGCTACCTTAACTATATCTACCCCATTCTCTATAATCATAGGGACTCTCCTTTTTCATATATTATCTTATCCAATTTCTCTATTTCCTCGCTTCCCAACATTCCATGCAGGAAGGAGTAGGCAGATTCTATCCATTCTTCACAATCGTATTTTTCATTAATCAAGGCCCTTATCCTCTCCCTAATAGCATCCAGTTCATCATTGACATCCTTAAGCCTCTTTTCCTTTTTTTTAAGCTCCCTATATCCATATTCTACGGTGGCCTCTAATAAATCAAAATTTAAATCCCTTATCTCTTGGGGAAGGTTTTCCAACTGATAGCTTATATCCTCTAGTTCTTCATTAATTTTTTCTATCTTCCCCTTGTGTTCATCCAATAATCCCAGGGCTTCAATTCTATTTTCATTGTTGACCGCATCGGATATGCCCAATATCATCTTCATGGAGTACAGTTTCTCCTTCTGCAATTCCTTCTCCCTTTTCTCCAGTTCCCTCTTTTTTTCTACTAGGTGGGTTACTTCATCCTTTAAATATTGAATGTTTTTATCCTTTACCTGGCCAAATAATTTAATCCAATTACTATCCTCTATCAATAGGGGGATTTTATTTTTCCGGATTATATCCTTGTCCAGGTTTATCCTCTTAAAAGCCATAATATCCTCTCCTATCTGCTGACCAGATCCCTAGCAGACTTATCCGCCTCATACATTATCCTTTCCACATCTAAAGTCTTTATTTCCCTCTTTTCCATTATAATCTTCCCATCTACCATTACCGTATCCACATCTGATCCTTGGACTGAATAGGCTAAGGCAGATATAACATTGTGCATGGGATATAGATGGGGTTTATCCATATCTATTAGTATAATATCGGCTTTTTTTCCTACTTCTAAGGATCCAATCTCCTCATCCCACAAGAGGGCCTTGGCACCATTTATGGTTGCCATCCTTAATACATCTATAGCTGGTACAGATACAGCATCCATATTTACCCCCTTGTTTATTATTGAAGCTATATGGATCTCTTCAAACATGTTTAAATTGTTATTGCTGGAGGGACCATCTGTACCTAGGGCTACATTTACTTTTGATTTAAGCATCTTATCTATGGGAGCAAATCCACTGGCCAGCTTCAAATTGCTAGTAGGATTGTTTACTGGGCTTACATTCTTCTCCTTTAATATTTCAATATCCTCCTGATTTACATGGACACAATGGGCAGCCACTGTTGGCAATTCAAACAAGCCTAAATCGTATACATGTCTTACAGGAGACTTTCCGTAGGTATTGAAGCTATCCTCCACCTCTTTTTTGGTTTCCGACAAATGGATATGGATGCCTGTGTCTAGCTCTTTAGCTAATTCAATTATCTTCTCCATATATGCTGGACCACAGGTATATGGTGCATGGGGGGCTACCATTACCTTAATCCTTCCATCTCCTTTGCCATTCCAATTTTTATGAAGGATTCTTGTATCCTCTAATTTCTCTTCAGATTTACCCGCCTCTTCTATAAGGCCCCGGGTTAGTACCCCTCTCATTCCAGATTCCTCTAATCCTTTGCCTACCTCATCCATGAAAAAATACATATCACAGAAGGTAGTGGTTCCCGATTGGATCATTTCAACCATACTCAATAGGGAACCCCAATATACATCCTGGCCTACAAGCTTTGCCTCCCTAGGCCATATCTTTTGGGTCAGCCATTCATGCAAGGGAAAGTCATCTGCATAATTTCTAAGTAGGGACATGCCAATATGGGTATGGGCATTTATAAGGCCGGGCATGGCCACCTTGTTATTTCCATCTATTACCTTATCTACCTCTATACCATCCTTCAATTCACCTATATGGCTTATCCTGCCATTTTCTACGTATATATTGGTATTCTCCACCACTTCCCTTTTTCCATCCATGGGTACCAGGGTTACATTTTTGATTAATAGTGCCATCAAATCACCTCTCCAAGCTTTACTAAAATTAGTATATCATAAAATAGGAAAATATTTTCTAGGAATAAGGTAGATTTTACTCTACTTTAATATTTATATACAATCTTTTATCTATAAGTTTATATTATGGGGGGTAATTGTTATAATAGTAGAGGAAAAGTTTATTAGCAATAGAATAAGTGCTAAAACTTACCAAGGCCTTCTATATATCAAAATTAAGGGGGTTATTATA